>NC_007575.1:1800000-2100000 GCF_000012965.1 Sulfurimonas denitrificans DSM 1251
TACTCAAAAGCGACTAGACCAAATCTTGCCCAAAAGAGAGTTAATCTTGACTTACCAGTATGGATGATTGAAAAACTTGATAAGGAAGCAAAACGCTTGGGTGTTGCTAGACAAGCTATTATGAAAATGTTCTTAGCACAACATTTAGAAAAAGCAATATAAAAATAAAATAGTACCTGAGTGGATTACCAACTCTAGCACTTAACTAGCTTCTCTTTGCTTTGTAATATAATGAAGATAATTTAGATTTGCCAGTACTCTTTGAAGCTCTATATCGAGGGAGATTGTAGTTGAAATTTTGCTGGCATATTGCTGGCAGCAGGTTATAATGTTTATATTTGGTAGTTTTGGTAAGATGTAGCTTTATTGTGATATAATATTAGATAAATTATTAAGGGAGCCAAAGATGAAAAGTTACACACTTGAATTTCAAAATGAGAGTCTTATAAATCAGGTTATGAACTTCTTTGAACAGCTGCCACAAAATGAGGTTCATATAAAAGAGAACAAGCAGCCATATTCAATAGATGATGACTTCATATCTTATCTAACCTCAAACCCTGTAGAAATTGCACATAACGATAGCTTTCTAACTAGGGAAGATGCGAATGTGCGATAAAGTATTTATAGATACTAATATAATTCTGTATGCGATAAGCACTCAGGATGCTGATAAACGTTCTATTGCAACACCTATAGTTCTGTCAGATGCTACAATAAGTGCACAAGTTATCAATGAAGCAAGTGTCAATCTACTAAAAAAACTAAAATTCAGTGAAGAGATGATTCAGAAGTTTGTAGATAGTTCTTATCACAGATATAATGTTGTTGAACTTACAAGGAATGTTTTTATAAGGGCTTCTGAGCTAAGAGAAAAATACAACTTCTCATACTATGACAGCATTATTGTATCTGCTGCTATAATAGCTAATTGCACAATCCTTTACTCTGAAGACATGCAACATGAACTAATTGTAGATAACCGCTTAAAAATCATCAACCCATTTAAAAAATAAAATAGTGCCAGAGTGGAAACCCACTCCAGCACTAAGCACTCTTTTTATCTCTTTGCTTTGCAATATGCCTAAGCAGAGTTGACCTACCTACACTAAATCGTTAACGTACTAATTTGGCAATGAAAAGTAAACAAACTTTTCTTAGTATTTTTAGCCCTAAAACTCCCTAAAAACCGAGGAAGTAAAAGTTTGATAGAAGAGTGCTATTTTTTAGATAAATTTCTTGCTGGCATATTGCTGGCAAAAAATGAATTATGAAATGTACAATTGAGGCTCTTTAAAGTACGACAATAAGGAAAATCATAAAAAAAAAGTTACTGGCATATTGCTGGTAACTTAGTATATTTTTTAGCTTATTTTAAGTTTTTAGGTTTGATTATTAGAGATGGATTTTTGGTATAATCATACTTAAGATTAAAAAAGGAGTTTGACAATGAGAACTGTAACTTTAAAAATTGAAGATGATTATTTTGATAAAATCATTTCTTTTTTAGAAATACTCCCTAAAAAAGCTGTAAAAATTGAACAGCAAGATGAAGAAAAAAAACTAAAAGAAATAGAAAAAAACATAATTTGTGCATTTGACGACATTAAACAAGGAAGAACTAAAAAAATTAGGACTGTTGCTTGAGTTCTCTTCTCGGTGTTATTATCGAGGAAACTGAAACTTTTGCCAAAGCTGTAAAACAACTTCAAAAACAATTTAAAAATGTAGAAACGGATTGTGATGAGTTTGTGCATAATATCAAGACTATAGACAATTTAGGTGTAAATTTAGGCAGTGGAGTTTATAAAGTACGAATTGCAAATAGTGATAAAAAAAGCGGTAAAAGTTCTGGTTACAGGCTTATCTCATATTTAAAACTTATTGATAACAAACTCTACCTTATGTATGTTTACGACAAAAGTGACCTTGGCACTGTATCTGAAAAACAA
Source organism: Sulfurimonas denitrificans DSM 1251 (assembly GCF_000012965.1). Classification (NCBI taxonomy): domain Bacteria; kingdom Pseudomonadati; phylum Campylobacterota; class Epsilonproteobacteria; order Campylobacterales; family Sulfurimonadaceae; genus Sulfurimonas; species Sulfurimonas denitrificans. Next base: position 1,801,953 of record NC_007575.1, read on the forward strand.
ATAGACGCATTAATTAAAAAAACCATTCTTGAAAAAACAAATAAAGAATAAATGCCAAAGTGGATTATCCCACTCCAGCATTTGAATTTGACTTTATTTACGCACTCTTTTTACTCCTAGCAATATGCCGCAGTAGCGTACTTCTTCCTACTCTAAATCTATTGGCAACTTGTCGTGAGGTATTATTCTGCTTTAGCTCTATAGCTTTTAACACCTCTTTAGCACTAAGTTTTGGTGGTCTGCCTAATCTTCTACATTCATCTTTTGCTTTAGAGATACCATAAGCTTGTTTTTCTACTCTTATATCCTCTATAAACTCGCTTAGAAAAAAGAGTAGTTCATCAAGGTTATAGCTATTTGAAGAGATAAACTGCTGTTTGGTAGCTTGTAGGATTATATGTTTTTCTTCAAAAGTAAACATAAGTTCTAAAAGAGTTTGAACACTGCTAGAGAGGATTGATAATCTTGTCACTGCTAAAATATCGCCGCAATGAAGTATCTCTACTACTTGAGCAAGTTTTACTTTGCTTTGATAATTGAGATTCTCTTTTGGTTCAACATAGATTTTACTACACCCTGCAGCTATAAGAAGTTCTGATTGTTCTTCTATCTCCTCTTTGTTTGTGGCTCTGATATATCCTATCTTTTTCATCGTATCATCGCTCCTTTGACATCTGCATCTGTTGGCTTGATATATCCCATAGTGGTTTTTACATCACTATGACCTATAAACTTTGAGATGATTTTTGTATTGATACCTTTTGCTCCCATCTCAGTTATAAGACCTTGTCGGAATGAGTGGGAGGTGTAGCCGTCTCCTAAGATGGATTTCATTACCTCGTTGACTTGAGCGATAAATGTAAATGGATGGATTCCTTCTCTTTTGTTTTGGCTGCTTCCTTTACTTATCACTTTTATTTGCAAGTCGGTGTCGGTTGTTATACTAAGTAGCTTTTTAAGTTGCTTTTGAAATTCATCACCTGCAAAGAGTTTGCGTTCACTTTTGGTTTTTAGTAAGAGAAGTTTTGTTTCACCTGTATCTAGTAGCTCTTTGATATGTAAGAGTTTCATCTGTTGTAGTTCATTAAGTCTTAGACCTGTGAAGTATAAAATTGTAAAAGCACGAAGTAGATTATCTTTGGTGTTGGGTCGTAGTGACTCATCGCCTCTGATTGCACTCATTAACTTTTTATACTCTTGTTCGGTTACTGATTCTTTTATCCGTTTGAGTGTTGGTTTTTTCTTTTTCATCTCATTTCCTTATATTGTCTCCTTGTTTAGGGGTGTTTTATGGGGTTTTATTTTTGGTGGCGTGGTTGGAGGGGCTTTAAAATAGAAAAGTATGTGGGCTTGTTGGAAGTATAGTCAAGGGTGAAAAACCTTGTCAAGTAGGCATTGCCGACCATTTGCCGACCAAATTGAGCTAAAGTCTCTTTAAAAGTGTCTTTAAACCCTCTTGGGTTTTGGGACGGGGTAAAAAAGATGAGAAATCCTTTTGATATAAGGCTTTGAGGTGTCTCTAAAACTATTTTGGGACAGTAGGGGTAAAATCGCCCACCAATTGCCCACCATTTTAGGTCGTTTTAAGTTTGAAAGAAATTTATGAATTTTAGAAGTTGTTACTTGTTGTAGCAGATTTGAGTGTTTGGGGTGGTTTTAGGTGTCTTTGAAATATATTGTTTGGGTGTGAAATGTGTTGGTTTTTTGGTGTGTTGCGTTTGGTGGTGGTCGGCTGGGATTATTTTAAAATTGTATTGATTGTTTTGGTACTTAGGTTTATAAATTCTGCTATTTCACTTTTTGTATATCCATATTCAAAAGCTTTTTTAATATTTTCATTTCTGTTAATATCACGGTCTTGTTCAAAAAAAGTTTCTAATCTTTTTTTGAGAACTTTTAAATTGCCCTCTTTTGTTGTTATAAGCTTTGGAGATTTATAAACTATATCTATAGCATCTATATCCATTTCACTACTTAAATAATCTGAGTATTCATCATAAGTCATCTCAAAAATCATAGAATCGTTTAAAAGTTCAAAGTAGTTGTGTTTATATTTCCATTGAAAAAAAGATTGGTATTTATAAAGAGCAACATCCTGTACCATATTTGCTTTTATGGGATTTCTCTCTATATACTTTGCTACTATCCAAAAATGAGCATCATCAAATAGGGGATATGATTTGTATCTACCCTGCCAAAGATGACCGCTTCTTGTGTACTTTTTGTTAAAGTATTTTGCATATTTATCATTTACAAACTGCATAGCTTTAGAGAGATTGGTTTGTTTTGTTTCTAAAAGAATATGATAGTGATTTGTCATAAGACAAAATGCGTGGATAATGAGTTCATAATCTTTGGAGGCTTTAAGTAAAAGATCTAAAAAAAACTCATAATCTTCTAGTTCAAGATAGATAGATCTTCTCTCTACTCCACGATTTACAATATGATAATAACATGGTTCTTGGTATCGTTCTTTTCTTGGCATGTAGTATTATAGTGAAATATGTATTAATTTTAAATTAAGTTTTGTTCCCATAATGGTGCCTGACACCCCTTTTTCATGTTCCCATAATGGTGCCTGACACCCCTTTTGAAAAACCTTGTCAAGTAGGCATTGCCGACCATTTGCCGACCAAATTGAGCTAAAGTCTCTTTAAAAGTGTCTTTAAACCCTCTTGGGTTTTGGGACGGGGTAAAAAAGATGAGAAATCCTTTTGATATAAGGCTTTGAGGTGTCTCTAAAACTATTTTGGGACAGTAGGGGTAAAATCGCCCACCAATTGCCCACCATTTTAGGTCGTTTTAAGTTTGAAAGAAATTTACGAATTTTAGTAGATGTAACTGTTTGTAGCAAATGTGGGTGTTTGGGGTGGTTTTGGTGTATGTTGGATTGGTGGTTTTGAGTTGGGTTTTTGGTGTGTGGGTTGTGTGTGGTCGGCTAGAATAGGTAAAGGAAAGTTTAAGGAAAGTCCCGTTTAGGTGCCTGACACCCTTTTTTTCCATAATGGCATAATGGTGCCTGACACCCCTTTTTTAAGTTTTGTTCCCATAATGGTGCCTGACACCCTTTTTGCTTTTTACTTATTTTTGCTCTTCATTATGATGTGCCGACCGCAATAGAAAAGTATGTGGGCTTGTTGGAAGTATAGTCAAGGGTGAAAAACCTTGTCAAGTAGGCATTGCCGACCATTTGCCGACCAAATTGAGCTAAAGTCTCTTTAAAAGTGTCTTTAAACCCTCTTGGGTTTTGGGACGGGGTAAAAAAGATGAGAAATCCTTTTGATATAAGGCTTTGAGGTGTCTCTAAAACTATTTTGGGACAGTAGGGGTAAAATCGCCCACCAATTGCCCACCATTTTAGGTCGTTTTAAGTTTGAAAGAAATTTATGAATTTTAGAAGTTGTTACTTGTTGTAGCAGATTTGAGTGTTTGGGGTGGTTTTAGGTGTCTTTGAAATATATTGTTTGGGTGTGAAATGTGTTGGTTTTTTGGTGTGTTGCGTTTGGTGGTGGTCGGCTGGGATTATTTTAAAATTGTATTGATTGTTTTGGTACTTAGGTTTATAAATTCTGCTATTTCACTTTTTGTATATCCATACTCAAAAGCTTTTTTAATATTTTCATTTCTGTTAATATCACGGTCTTGTTCAAAAAAAGTTTCTAATCTTTTTTTGAGAACTTTTAAATTGCCCTCTTTTGTTGTTATAAGCTTTGGAGATTTATAAACTATATCTATAGCATCTATATCCATTTCACTACTTAAATAATCTGAGTATTCATCATAAGTCATCTCAAAAATCATAGAATCGTTTAAAAGTTCAAAGTAGTTGTGTTTATATTTCCATTGAAAAAAAGATTGGTATTTATAAATAGCAACATCCTGTACCATATTTGCTTTTATGGGATTTCTCTCTATATACTTTGCTACTATCCAAAAATGAGCATCATCAAATAGGGGATATGATTTGTATCTACCCTGCCAAAGATGACCGCTTCTTGTGTACTTTTTGTTAAAGTATTTTGCATATTTATCATTTACAAACTGCATAGCTTTAGAGAGATTGGTTTGTTTTGTTTCTAAAAGAATATGATAGTGATTTGTCATAAGACAAAATGCGTGGATAATGAGTTCATAATCTTTGGAGGCTTTAAGTAAAAGATCTAAAAAAAACTCATAATCTTCTAGTTCAAGATAGATAGATCTTCTCTCTACTCCACGATTTACAATATGATAATAACATGGTTCTTGGTATCGTTCTTTTCTTGGCATGTAGTATTATAGTGAAATATGTATTAATTTTAAATTAAGTTTTGTTCCCATAATGGTGCCTGACACCCCTTTTTTGCAAAAAGAGAGAAAAGAAGAAGAAAGGAAAAATTAAGTTTTATTCCTGTTTAGGTGCCTGACACCCTTTTTTAAGCAGAAGTAAAAGATTAATAAAAAACTAAGAAAAGTTTCAAAAGAGTGCCTGACACCCTTTTTTTGGTATCGTTCTTTTCTTGGCATGTAGTATTATAGTGAAATATGTATTAATTTTAAATTAAGTTTTGTTCCCATAATGGTGCCTGACACCCTTTTTCAAAGAAAAAAATAAGAAAAGTTTCAAAAGCGTGCCTGACACCCTTTTTTCCTGTTTAGGTGCCTGACACCCTTTTTAAGAAAGCAGAAAGCCCCACTCCGAAGAGTGAGGCTTTGAGTTTCTCCTTTGGACTTTTAAGGGTCTTTGGGGAGAGGTTTTAAACTTTACTTTTGAGGGTAGAGTTTGAGTTTGGATTATAGACTGATTATGTCTAATGTTCCGTTTGTTGTACTGTATGATGCAGTTGAAAGATCAACTAGACCATTTATTTTAATGATAGTATCTGCACCATTATCAAATACGCCATTGTTACTAACATCTTGAACGATATAAGTTGCTGCAGTAGCACCTGTACCAATTTGGAACCAAGCGATACCTGAAGTATTACCAGTATTTGCAACTGATGCAGCTTCTTGAGCATATTGTTCTAGAGTTGAGTTAGGGTCAAGTGTAATTTTTGATGAAACAAAGTTAGTTGCAGCAGTGTTAAACTTGATAGTTTCACCAACAGCTAAATCTGTAATATAAGCACCTGCACCTGAGTTTGCAGCTAAGAATCCACTTACATCAAATGTATCAATACCGTTTCCACCTGTTAATTGAACAAAGCTTGCAACGCTTCCAGATACGATAAGTGTATCATTACCGTCTCCACCGATAGCAACATCATTTGCACCTTTAAGTGTAATAGTGTCATTAGCAGATCCACCTGTTACAGTTGTAGCACCTGTATCGCTTGCATTAGTTGTAACAGTAATAGCACCTGTCATAGTTGATGCATTGATAGTTGCAACTTCAGTTGTAGCAGCACTTAATGTTAACGTTAAGTTACCAGCTCCATCAACTTTTAATAATGTTGCTTTATTAGCATCAATTGCTAAAGTGTTTGTAGAAACATTTTCAACAGTTCCCGTTTTAGTTAAATCTGTATCGTTTGCAGTAATATTGATTGTTTCAATATTATTAGCTTTGAATGAACCAAGATTCGCACCCGTTGTACCGTTTGTAACAACATTAACTACATCTGTAAGACCAGTGTCTGTAGTAAGTTTTGCTTCTACACTACCAGCTTTATCTAATTGAACTGTTGCGTTTGCAAGCATTTTATCAAATAATATACCTACATTAGCTACAGCGATAGTAGTGCCTCCTGTAGTATCATTATATGCAACACCTTGAAGTGTATTACTTAAATCATCAGCAGCTAGTACTAAGTCTGCAGCACCAGTAGCAGTTACTTTTCCTGCACCAAGTGCAACAGCTTTAGAATCCACTGCAGCATTAATCGCTGTGTTAAAGTCTCCTATAGCTGTCCCTGCTAAAGTAGCAGTATAAAGAGTACCATTGTAAACGAAAGTAAATGTTTCACCTGATGTAGCAGCAGTAACAGCGCCAGTAAATGTAGAACCTGATGTACCATTACTTATAACATAGTTGATAGCATCCATGTTCTCTAGCTTAACTGTAGCTGCTGTTGCTACTGTACCAACACTTAATCTTTCAAATCCACTGATTTTATCTGCGAATAGTTTATCACTTGCAGTTAAAGAAGCTGCACTTGCTGCTGCCATAGCGATTGTGTCTTTAGTACCTGTTCCAGCTTTAACTTCAACAGTTGGTACTACTACAGTTCCAACTAATGTTAATTTGTTATCACCGTTTCCTAAGTCGATTGCTTTAGTTGCAGTTGTACCTATTGTTACCATATCGTTACCAGCACCACCAGTGTAAGTAGCATTTGTAGCATCGATAGTAGTAGTTACAGTACCTGTAGTTCCTGTTGTTGTAACAGAAGTGATATTAGCAGATTCTGAACCTTCTAATGTAAGACCAGCAGTACCTGTAACAGTTACTGTTTTAAGTCCTGAACCTACAGAAGCAGCAGATAAGTTTAGTAAGCCTGTACCATCAACATTTAATGTTTCAAGTCCATTGTCTGTATTTACTAATTTAACATTGTTAGCTCCAGTTGAAGTAACATTTAAAGTTTTTGGAGCAGCTGTAAATGTTAAATCTGATGCAACAGCAGTACCATTAAGGTTTAAATCATATCCTACATTTGAAAGTGTAAGAGCTAGCGTGTCTGCAGTGTCTGCAACTGTCAAATCAACTGTTTCAGCTACATTTGATAGGTTAAGTGTTGCAAGTTTAGTTGTAGCAAGTGCTGTTGTACCAATATCAGAAGTTGCACCATAACTATCAAGAGTGATAGATGTTAATGTGTGAGCAGCATTATCGTCAATTAAAACTTTACCTGCAGTAACACCCATAACACCTGTTTTAGCAACAACAGCATCTACAGCAGCTACTAAAGCACCAACAGAAGATACACCAACAGATGCTCCATTGTTTGTAATTGCAGTTGCAGTGCTAAGTGAAGTTGAGAACACTACTTTAGAGTGTGTTGAATCTACAACTGTTGCTGTTGCAGCAGAAGTGAATTTGTCAGCCGTTATAATTGTAGCACCATCAGAATAAACACCTAATGTTGCAGCAGCATTACCTTGCTTATCACCAGCTACTAAGCTAACGAATGCAGATGCAGCTTCAGCAGCAGTTAATATTTTGTTTGCTGTGAATGTAAGAGTTCCACCGTTGATAGCTAATGAAGCTACTGCTCCCTTTGCCATATCTGTGAAAGTAATTTCTTGAGTTCCTGCAGTTCCAGCTTTAGCTATAACTGCATCTATTTTATTTACTGCAGTATCTTGCTTAACTGTTACATTAGTTGTAGTAGCACCTGCAACTATAGTTACAGCACCTTGAGTGATTGTGTTGTTACCAGTATCAGTTGCAGCAGCAGAAGCATCACTTGTAGCTACTTGTGTTACAGAGATAGTTTTACCACCAGTTACGCCAATAGCACTTAATGTTGAGTCAGCTGTTGCAGCTGTATATGCAGCACCTGTTTGGTTAACTACTACATCACCTACTGGAGCAGTTCCACCAGTACCAACAGCTATAGTGTCAGCATTTGTACCAGCAGCTGTACCCATTTTAGTAGCATTAACTGTTACATCTTTAGCACCAAAAATAGTGTTAGCAAGAGTTGAAGCACCTACATTATCTTCTGAAATTGCAGCAGTAACATTAGTAGTTGCAGCAGCAGTAGCAGTTATTGCACCAGCACCAGCTTTAACAATTTTTAAATCTGTTAAATCAGTAATAGCTGAAGTATTGATATTAGCACCTAAAGTAGCAGTAACTTCAATAACTTCTACATTACTCATGCTAGGAGTAAGAATAGCAGTAGTAGCTATAGTATCTGTAGAAATCTTAAGTGTATCTACACCATTACCACCATTTACTGCATCAAGTGAACTTAATGTATTTAATTCTGCAGAAGTAGAGATTGAACCATTGAAAGTGTCATTAGCCTCAGTACCTACTAAGTTGTCAAGACCTTTAGTTAAATTAAAAGTCTCACCAACATTAATAGCCCCAGAAACTGCTTCAGTTGCAGCATCAACTGTTGCATGATCAGAAGTGATATTTGCTAATTGAGCAGTAGCGATATCATCAGAAACACCATCAACGATAACAGCTTGAACAGCAAATTCTGCTTGGTTAGCTAAACGAATACCATCAGTATTACCTGTTGCGCCAGCTGCTTCTAACATTGCTTTCATGATATTACCACGAGTATAACCTGTAACAGAAGAGTTATCTAGTTGGCTAACCAGTTCTCAAGTCCACCAGCATCTGGTGTTCTACCGAATACATTTGAATATATTTTTGTAATATATTCATCATTTGTCATAGCTGAAGGATACTTAGCTTTATATTCAGCTTGATTTGAGAAATCTTCTGAGATTTGCTTATAAGTCATCAAACCTGCTGTGTATTGATTCATCCAGTTTGAAAGACCTGCCGCGTCCGGTGCTCTATTGAAAGCTGCGATGTAAATTTTTGTAATTTCCAAACGAGCTATTGAAATTGTATCTAGTGCCATATATTCTCCTTTTTAATTTTAGTGTGATCACACTTAAATATTTAGCGATAACATACTAACTCATTTTTGCTTATATGTCAAGCAAATCTCATATATAAAGCTTCTTTTATATAGCAAAAATTTGTTTTTTATAATCAGCGATTAGTTGATGTAAAGAGAAGTTTTAAGCTAATGGATAAAAGTGTCTCATTTTATCTCTAAAGCAAAGCAGAGAGAGGAGGTTGAATCCATTTTTTGAAACCAAGTTACGCTTTCTTGAACCATATCTGCTTTGATGAGATAGTGCCCCCTTTGCAACCCTTTTTTTATCTCTAAATATAGAGGTATTGTTACTCCACTACTTATAGCATGTGGAAGTGGTGTTCTGATACCATCACTTAGCAGAATTTGTCCTTCTTTGGACTCTATATGATAAGATAAATTTATGCTGTATGCACCTGAACTTAGATGTTGCCATGTTTGGTTGCTCGTGTTTGTAACTTTGAGGTGGATTTTACACTCTTTGTTCTCTTCGCAGTATAGAGGGAGTTCTTCTTGTAGCTCTATCTTTGCTTTATACTCTGTTAGTGGGGCTGCTTTATCTTTGAAGTCTTCTGCTTTAAAAGGAGCTAACCAATCAAAAGTGGCAATATCAAGAGTGTTGTTTTTATACTCTTTTAGTAGTTTTAAATCATGTTTTAGAAGAGCGCCATGTGGTGCACCCCAAACTACAACTACAGGAAGAAGTAGATAGAGGGCTACTAAAAGATAGGTTGTGTTTTGTTTTATCTTCTGCCATAGCTCTTTGTCCATCATAACCCAAAAAAAGAGCGATGGAAAGAGTACAATCAAGCCTACTCTTGTTTGGTCACCAACAATTGCTGTGAGAGAGAAAACTACTGCAACTGCAACTAGAAATGGCCAAAGTTTTTTGGCATTTGTTGCAACTACTATCCAGCCTACTCCTAGCAGTGAATAGAGGATAGTAAAGGATGATGATTTGAACATGGATAAAAAAAGTTCTAGATTGTTTTGTAGGTAGCTGTTTCTATCTCCACTTAAACCTACGTTCATAAAATAGAACCAAAAGCTTAAGAGAAGTTTTCCTGCTAAAATAGATAGAGTAATAATGGCTAAACGTTTTAATAGTGATAAGTGTTGTTTATCTTTTGAGATAAGATAAGAGAGTGTGAGAGAGCCTGAGAGAAGTAAAAAGGCAGAGAAACCTTGTTCAAAATGTTGAAGCCCTAGCAAAATGGCGGGTAAGATAACTATGGGGCGATTTAGAGATAGCATGATTAGTAGCATTAGCAGCAGAGTCATACCATCCATTCCAACCCAATAAAATGGAATCATAAAGAGAGGGAAGGTAACTGCTAGTAGTAACTTATGCTGATGAATCGCTACTTCTTTACCATGGTGGTATATAAACCAGATAGCAAACACAATGAAGAACAGAGTAGAGATAAATAGTGTGTAGAGAGCGTATGCTAGTAGTGATTTTCCACCTAGAAGCTTAAATAATAGAGGCTCAAAATAGTTTGTATAGATATAGTGAGCATTTGGATCATCAAAGGGAACTTTAGTAAGGCTTTGAGAGACCATATGTTGCATACTAAGGTTTGGCATAGCCCAGATGCCTGTGTTGGCGATTACTATGAAAAGTGAGAGAAGAGTAATCGCTACAATATGTTTCATCTGTTTTTCTTTGTTTTAAAGTTCTAGTACATGTAACAACTGTTTTGTACTTTCTCTCCATGTAAGCCATGGCATTTTGTCTGATTTTGGATGGTTGTCTTGTTTGTAGAGCTTTAGCCATGAGAGAGTTGCATCTGCTAAAGTAGATGGTTCATTATTGTTTGTAAAGTAGTATGCGTACTTAGATGCGACTTCTCTAAAGACGGGTATATCTCTTGCGATGATGGGGAGACTATGCTGGGCTGCTTCTATGAGTGGCAGACCAAAACCCTCGCCCTCACTTGGGGCTATGAGACAAGATGAGTTTATGTAAACTTGTTCTAGGTACTCATCGCTTATGGCGTTGAGCCAGAAGAGTCTGTTGTTTTGCTCATTGTGCTCTTTGAGGTTTAGGATAAAATCATCCATCATCCAGCCATCTTTTCCTACTATGACTAAGTTTACATCGACTCCATCTGCCCAGAGTTTTTCAAAGGCAGCTAATGTTTGCTTGTGTCCTTTTCTGGGTTCTATAGTTCCTACTGTGAGGAATGTTACTCTTTTGCTCATCTCTTTTAATACGAAATCGGTATCTTTTGTGAGTCCAGATGAGGGCATGGAGTTTTTTACATCAGCACCAAGGTTAAATGAAGCGTACTGTAGTGGTCTATCTCTTTTTAGATTAGCTGCAACTACCCACGCTTGAACCTCCTCTGAGACAGCGTTTGAGATGCTTATGAGTTTGTCGGATACTTTTGTGATGGTTGTAAGCCAGTTTGTATGTGTGAGACTGCCTCCTTGTGGCCACCACTGGGGATGTAAAATAGGCAATATGTCATAAACAACAAAGGCTATCTTAACTCCACGGTTGCGCCACTGAGTAAATAAATCATACTTTTGTGCATGGTAAACATCACCGCTTAAGTCCAATCCTAAAAAAACATCTCCGTTTTTTGGCTCAAGGGGATAGTTCTTTTCTTGTAAAAGAGTCTGCGTGAAGTTATGTTCATAATCAGACGCTCTGTAGTATGCCCAATAGTTATCTTCATGGGAGAGATAGACTAAGTTTAGGTTGTAACCATTTGGAGTATTTTTATAAAGTTCTGAGATAACAGATCTTACTACTCTTTGGATACCTGTTCCAAAATCCTGTTTTGCTAATATAGAGATGTCTATGAAGAGGTTTGGATTTGAGTTGTTTTGCATGTTTAGCTCAAGGGAGTGAGCTACACTTAAAAGAGTAGAGTTATATTCTTCTGTTTTAGCTATTTTTAAAATAGTGGCAATTTTGGTGTATAAATCGGTGCTGTTTTCTTTGAACTTTTTTATATTAGGCGAGCCATTTACTAAGTTTTCAATTGCTTTTATCGCAACTTTTGCACTTTTATCCCAAGAAAATTTTTGAGCCTGAAGAGTTGCATGACTTTTAAGTTTTATGTTCAGTGTTTCATTTTCTAAAACTTCTTCTATTTTACTTGCTATAGAATCAACAGAGTAAGGATCGAACATTGCCTCTTTGAGACCTATGACTTCAGGCATACTAGTTGTATTTGAACCTATAGAAGCTGTGCCACAAGACATTGCCTCAAGTAAAGGCAAGCCAAAACCTTCATGTATTGAGGGGAAAACAAATAGATCAGCGATGTTATACAGAGCAACTAAATCTTCATCGCTTACATAACCCGTAATAACTAAGTCATCTATATTTTCTTTTTTTGCAATTGTGTTAAGATAGTCTCTATTTTTATCATCTACTTTGCTGAGAATTACCAACTGATAATCTTTTTTTATGGAAGATGATAATTTACTAAATGCAGCAATAAGGTTTTCAAAATTTTTACGTTTATCAAAACCACCTGGTGCGTACATAATAATCTTTTTTTTGATTGAATATTTAGACTTTAAGTATTTTTGTTCTTCTTGTGAGAAAAAAATAGGTTTAAACATATCGCTTACTGCTGAGGAGATAGCGGTAGTTTTATCTGGTAAAAACTGTAATTGTTCTATAGCTTCTTTACAAGAACTCTTCGATACGCCAAGTAGCAAATCAGCATTTTTAAGAAATTCTATTTTGCGATGATAATAAGTGTGTTGTGCCTGTTGCAATAAATAAATTTCAGGATAGATATATGGGATTAAATCATGTAACAATATAACAGTTTTTATATTGTCATCAAATTTTTTCACACTCGTGAGGGCATCATCAAGGTAGCCTTCAAAAAGGCTTGTTATAAACACTACATCAGGGTTGAGACTTGAGAGAAATTGTTCACGTATAAGTTCTGATATCTCTCTTCGTAAGGTATTTTTAGAGACACTTTCTTTTACAGGAGAAGGTGCATACCAAACTTTAATGTTTTCTTGAGCGAGTAAGCCTTCAAAAGCAGCTCTAATTGGTTCTATAGTTTCTACAAAAAGTCCATTTAGTGCTATTAAAACTTCATTGTTACCTCTATTACGCGCTATTGCTTGTGCTATAGATAATGAAGAGCGCCCAATACCACGGAAACGGCTCTCTGTTTGCGCTCCTTGTAAATCAATAACTATTCTCATATCTAAGCCTTTTTTTTGCTGCGCATTATTGTACTCTCTAACTCATGATATATTTTTTTGGCATTTGGAGTGAGATGCTCAAGAGATCTAGGGTAGTTCTTAGATGTCAAACTCTCCTCATCATTTATGTTTTGAGGGAGTTTTTTTTTTGATGATTTATTACGAATCCATCGCACTATATCACCCATAGAGCGCAGAGGTTTTGTAAGTTTCCATGATTTGCTTTTTGTGAGCATTTCATAGTGTTGCCATGCAGTTATTGCATTTTGTTCCTCTTCTTGGGCTCTTGCGTTTGCTTCGTTTAGTTGGATAAGAGCTGATTGGGCTTCGCATTGGGAATCTGCATAACCTGCTACGATAAAATCATCAAATATATTTGGCGGATATTTAAAAGATGGTAGCAGTTCTTGGTGCTGGGGTGATATGTAAAAACGGTTTAAGCCATCTGCATAAGCAAAGATATAATCTGCTTCTATCAAGATATATTCCCACTCTTGATGATTCTCAACTTGGCTCATTGGCATAGTTGCCTCTACAACAACTATCCATGGACGAAATTTACTCCAGTCGTTGCCTCTGATGACTTTTGCTTCTAAACCTTCAACATCAACTTTTAAAAAATGAATCTCTTTGTCTTTAGTATATTCTTGGCATATATGGCTTAGTGTTGTTAGAGTAACTTTTGATGGAGTTACATGTAAGCCGATTTTTTCATGGCTTTGTGCAATGTTTTTATCTAGTGATGAGAGCCCTGCATTTTGAGAAAAGTAGATATTTGTTTCGCCTGTGGTGTCACTTATGGCAACTTTTAGGTTTATATCACGCTCTCTTTTAGTGAGATATTGCTCATGAAGCTGTGGGTTTGGTTCTATGTTTATGCCACTCCAACCATTATCATAAAAAGCTTTTGTTACAGAATCATCATCTGGCGAATATGCCCCAACATCTATATAAAAGCCTTTTTTTATATGTTTTAGTGCTCGCCAAAGCATTACATCTTCAAAATTTTGTGCATAAGAGATAAAACTCATACTTCTCTCCTGATTGTTATTTTTGGCTCATTCCAAGATAGACCTACAAAGTGGTTTTTATCTATGTTTACTACGTTAAATACCAGTGCCATATCTTGCCATTCATAGTTTGAAGTTAAATGTGTGTCTCTATCTACTAGTGCTGTTTGAACGGAGTAGCTTCCTTCTCCAAAATTTGCAGGAAAGGCGATGGTAAAACTATAATATTCTCCATTTTTTACATCATGAAGTACTTGTTTCATAAGCCAAGTGTTTGTTCCAAAGAGTACCTGTCCTAAGCGGTCTTTTATGCCATAGCCTAATACAAGTGAATGGAGATCACTTTGTGCTTTTATCTTTATCCTTAGCTCAACCAAATCACCGACACCTACGGTCTCGACTTTGTCTCCAGCTTCATTATAAAGTCCAATCTCATTTAGTACTGCTTCACCTGTGCCACATGTAGTTTTTACTTTGCCATCTTCTTGTGTATGAAGTGAGATTGTGCTGTTCTCTTTTTGTGCGATTAGAGCATTGTAGTAGTCTGTCACTTCTTCTGGATTGCCATCTTTTAGTAGATGCCCTTTTTCAAGGAGTATAGCACGGTCGCATAGTGCTAAGATAGCACCTTTGTCATGGGAGACAAAGAGTAGGCTCGTTCCACTGTCACGGTATCTGCGTATGCGCTCAAAACTTTTGTGTTGGAAGTAAGTATCTCCAACTGATAGAGCCTCATCGATAATAAGAATCTCAGGACGAAACGCTGTTGCTACAGAAAAAGCTACACGCATCTGCATACCGCTGCTGTAGAGGCGAACTGGTTTATCAAAGTAGTCTGCTATTTCGGAAAATGACTCGATATCTGAGATAACAGTATCTATCTGCTCAAGTGAGTACCCCATCAAGCCTGCTGAATGATAGGCATTTTGTCTGCCTGTGAGATCTGGATGAAAACCCATGCCTAACTCTAGTATGGCTGCAATTCTGCCCTTACATGTAACGCTTCCTTGAGTTGGTTTTAGTGTGCCTGTAATTATTTTTAGTAGAGTACTCTTCCCTGCTCCATTTTGACCGATGATGCCTACTGCTTCACCTGGCTGAATGGAAAAAGTGATATCTTCGAGTGTGCAGATTTGACTGACTGATTTGAAGCCTAAGCCAAACCATGAGAGGATTCGTCGCCACTCACTGCGATATGTTTTATAAACTTTTGTAATGTTCTTAACTTCTAGTATAAACTCTTTACTCATAGTACATCCGCCATCTCTTCGTTTGCGCGAAAAAACATAAACAGTGCCAAGAAAATAGATATTAGCGCTATGGTTATTGGGTAGATAAGAGTGTTGAAGTCTATTGATTTTGAGTAAACAAAAATATTTTGATAGCTTAAGATAACTCCTGTCATAGGGTTTATAAGTAAAATATCTTGATATTTTGGAGGCAAAATAGTTGAAACATAGACAATAGGTGTTAACCAAAACCAAAATTGTAATAAAATTGGCATCATTTGACCGATATCTCTCATAAATACATTTAATATCCCAAGTGTCAAACCCAATCCTAAGGCTAGAGCTAGAGTAATGGCAACTAAGAGTGGAAACCATAACAGAGCAAATGTAGGAGTATGTCCTAATAGCCCAAATACAACCAATACTGCCATAAATAAAAACATATTGTTTATCAGTGCAGAGCCTGTAACTATCAGAGGAAGTGCTATTTTTGGGAATGCCATTTTTTTAATAAGATTTGCATTTTCTATAAAAATGTTTAGACTTTTAGTAAAAACTTCACTAAAGAGCGACCATGAGAGCATACCTGCCATGAGATATATTGCGTATGCGTATTGGCTATCTATGCCTGGTAGTTTTGCTGAGAGTACAGCTGAGAGTACTAACGCATATATGGCTACCTGAGCAAGCGGGTTTAAAACAATCCATATTCCGCCCAAGCGACTGCGGATGAAACGTGTTTTAAACTCTGTTTTAATTGAGCTTATGATAAAAAAACGATAAGCCCAAATTGCTCTTAGTTGGTTCATGTATGCTTGTTCTCACTTTGTGTTTATAATTTTAATTGTGATTTTATCATCATATACATAATAGCCTCTTTATTTAACTCTTCAAAATTCACTAAAAAATGGATGGATTGTTTCATAAAACATATCCCATGTTTTTGTTTTAAAGTTTTGTTTTATATGTTTTCTTCTTTGATTATAGAGTGTTGGATTATTGTAATAAAAGAGGATGGTCTCTATCAACTCTTCTGTGGAGTCGTGGAGTATGTAGTGTACAAAATCTTGCCCAACTTCGTGCATCGAGCTATTTTTGGAAGTTATGACTATGTTTGCATGTTGGAGCGCTTCTGTTATTGGTAGTCCGTAACCTTCGTATTTTGATAAGTATGTTACTAAGAAGGCATTTTGATAAAAATGACTTAGAGTGTTGTCATCAATATCATTTAACCAAAAGAGTTGTTTATCTTTTAGTTTGTGTGTTTCTATCTTTTGAATCAAGTGCTCGATTTTCCAACCTTGTTTGCCTATGAAAATAAGATTTAAATCTGGATGCGTTTTGGCTAAAATCTCAAAAGCATCAAGTACGTTTTCTTGGTTTTTTCTAGGTTCGAGTGTTCCGACAAAGAGAATATATTTTTTCTTGAGAAGTCTTTTAATGTAGTGATTTTCAAGGGGGGTGTTTATCTTGAAAAAATCCGCACCCAAGGCAACAACTTCTGTTTTAATCTCTCTGGTGATGTTTAGACTCTCTTTATAGTGTAAAAAATCATTTTTTGCAGAATATGAATCGCAAAAAACCATATCACTATGTTGGTAGAGAGCATTTAAAAAAGTTGGAAAATTTTGAGCTGTTATCTCATTAGCAAAGTTTGGTAGTATGATTGGTGTTAAATCGTATATGAAATTAAAAATTAAAAAGCCGTTTTCTTTTAATATAGGATACAAAAGCGCTCTATTTAGCGGTGCATTCCAAGTAGCATCAAGCTCAAAGAGTATGGTAGGCTCTGTAGGCTTAATTGAGAATATATCTATTGTAGTTTTTTTTACAAAAGTGTAGTTTTGAATGTCAGTTAAGAACTCTCTTATCTCACTGTTTTGAAGTAGCTCCATAGAGTTTATATCTGCATTGTAAGAGATGATTTTATAAAAAATATTTTCTCTGTTTTCTAAAGCTCTTTTTAAAAATTCTTTAACAACTCTTTGTATTCCTGTGTTTGCTCTGCTCTTATTTAGTTGAGTTATATCTAGGTATATTGTCATTTAGTATATTTATGACCTTTTATAATCATCTTTTACCCTTACAATATCATCTTCGCCTAAATAGTCACCTATTTGAGTCTCTATGATAACAAGCGGGAGTTTTCCTGCATTTTCAAGGCGGTGCAACTCACCCATGGGAATATATATGGATTCGTTTGCTCTTAGAGGGATTTCTCTCTCGCCAAGTGTTACTACTGCTGTTCCGCTTACTACCGTCCAGTGCTCGCTTCTGTGAAAATGTTTTTGAAGTGATAGTCTGCCGCCTGGTTTTACTTCTATGCGTTTTATCTTATACTTTGGGTTATCTTCTAGTATGGTGTATGTTCCCCATGGGCGATGAGCTGTTAGGTGAATATTGTGAAGTTCGCTGTCGCCTCTTACCTTTTGGACAATCTCTTTTACTTTTTGAGATGCGCCTTTTTTTGAGATGAGGAGTGCATCGCCTGTGTCAACAATGATTAGGTCTTCTATGTCAACTGTTGCTATTTTTCTCTCATTTCCATATATGAGGTTATTTTTACTATCTATTTGAACATAATTTTTGTTTATGGTGTTACCATTTTCATCTTTTGGCAACTCTTCATAGAGTGCGTCAAAACTTCCTACATCCGACCAATCTATGTCTGAGGGAACTACTTTTACTTTTGATGATTTCTCCATAACTGCATAGTCAATAGAATCCTCAGGGATGGCTAACATATCATCATAATCTATGCGTATTAGATTTTGGATTTTGGCATTTTGCAGTGCTCTCTTTGATGCTTCGTAAATTTGAGGGGAGTGCTTTTTTAGTTCATCCAAAAAAACTCCAGCTTTAAAGCAGAACATCCCGCTGTTCCAGTAGTAGTTTCCTGCTCCAAGATACTTTGAGGCAGTAGAGAAATCTGGTTTTTCATGAAAGGCTTTTACATCATTGCCATTGGCTTCTATATAGCCAAATCCTGTTTGGGCAAAGGATGGTTTTATGCCAAATGTGACAAGATTGCCAGATTGAGCTAAGATTTTTGCTTCTTTGGTTACTTTGTCATACTCACTCTCATTTTTAATCAGATGATCGGAGGGGGTAACGAGAACTATATCCTCACTATCTAGCGCCATACAAGCAAGAGCAATAGCTGGAGCAGTGTTTCTGCCTAGAGGCTCTAGTAGATACTTGTTATTTGATTTTTTAAGTTCTTGGAGCTGGTCTGAAGCTAAAAAATATTGTTGAGCATTTGAGACTATAAACTGAGAATCGCATATCTTAGAGTTTCTCTGTACTGTTAGTTGAAATAGTGATTTATCATCAAAAAGTTTTACAAACTGTTTTGGCATTAGTGTTCTGCTTATTGGCCAAAGTCTTGTGCCATTTCCACCGCATAATATTATATTTATCAAAGTTATCGAATCTCCTCTTACATGTACAAAACTTAAAAAAACAGTTAATTTAATAAGGCGATATTATACACAAAATTATTGCTCAAGATTCATCTGAGCTAATAACATTTTGAAGAATATAGTAAGTGAGGGGAGTCGCTTTTATTTAGTTTGTGGCATAATCGCTCAAAAAAGAGAATTTTATACGATATGTTGATTTTAGGTAATAAATATAGTTTTACGCAGCTTGAGCTTGAGAGGCTGGAGGGAAGATTTAAAAATATTGTTATTATCGAGTGTTCTCAAAGAGAGCAGAGTGAAGTGCTACTTGAGATTGAAGCTGCTTTTGATTTGAGAGATTTTGAGATGCTTGTGCTTAATGCTAAGGTAAAAGTTAGTGATGAGATTATGAGCTATTTGAGAGAGAAGCAGTTTAAGGTGGATAAATCAAAGCTCAAAATCATCTCTGTAGAGGAGTTTATGGAGGAGTTTTTGTATAAATGCTATATAGCTGAGGAGAGTGAAGCTTTAGATGGCTTGAAGCCCTACTCCACTTGGCAATATATGCAAAAAAGGGCAATAGACTACTTTGGAGTGTTTTGGCTCTTTTTCTTCTCGTGGCCTGTTATGTTGCTATGTTTAAAAAAGATAAAAGAGCAGAGTTACGGCGGAGTTCTCTTTGAGCAGGAGAGAGTTGGGCTAAATGGAGAGGTGTTTAGGTGTACAAAATTTAGAACTATGCATGAGGGCTCACATCACGACCCATACACAAGGGAGAATGACAGTAGAATATTTCCTTTTGGCAATATTATGAGAAGAAGAAGGTTAGATGAGCTTCCACAAATGATAAATATTTTAAAGGGGGAGATGCATCTTATTGGTCCTAGAGCTGAGTGGGATATACTTGTGGAGTCTTATAAAAAAGAGATTCCGCACTACAATGAGAGGCATTTAGTCAAACCCGGAATTACTGGTTGGGCGCAGGTTAACTACCCTTATGGTGCAAACATAGAAGATTCAAAGCAGAAACTTATGTATGATTTGTACTACATCAAGCACTGGAGTATAGGTTTGGAGCTTAGAGTTGTCTATAAAACAGCCATGACTGTTATGGGCAAAAAAGGGTTATAGAGAGCATGCCTCGTTGATGGCAGTTGCGCAAGTAACCGCACTGCTAAATGCCCACTGAAAATTATAGCCGCCTAGCTCTCCTGTTACATCTACAACTTCGCCTATAAAGTGTAGGTTTTGTACATGTAGGGACTCTAGCGTGTATGGATTTAGCTCCTCACTTAGGACTCCGCCACGACAAACTTCAGCTTTGCTAAAACCAAAATTTCCAGCGGGAGAAAACTCATAGTTGTGTATCTTTTGTAACTTCTCTCTCATTTGAGCTGTTATCTTTTTACACTCAATGTCTTCGACACCAAGCGCTTCAAGCAGCGCTTTTGATAGCCTCTTTGGCAGAGGAATAATTGAACTCAGTAGCTTTTTGCTATCGCTCAAAAGAGAGAAGATATGGCTATTTGGTAGAAAATCCAGCGATATAGTTCCCTTTTGCCAATAGAGTGATGCAGATAAAATCGCTGGTCCGCTTATGCCTTTGTGTGTAAAGAGAAGCTCCTCTTTTAGGATTTTATCACCAACTCTTACATGTACATAACAGCTAAGTCCGCTAAGCTCCCTCATCCAAAACTGCTCCCTTTGGATAGTTAAACCTACAAGAGCGGGGTGGAAATCTTTTACTTTTATGTTAAAGCTTTTTGCAATTTGCAGACCTATATCTGTAGCTCCAAGAGTTGCGTAACTTTTAGCGCCAGTTGCTACTACAACTGTTTTTGCTCTTAGAGTCTCTTTTGAGGTTTTGACTTCAAAGAGTTCTGTTTTGCTTACATGTAGGATGTTTTCACTTAAGCGCAGTTCCACACCTCTTATCTCTTTTTTTAAAATATCTATAATCTCATCAGAGGATTTTTTACAAAAGTAGTAGCGCTCTTTTCTCAATTCTGACTCAAGTCCTCTTACATGTAGATAATGGAGCAAATCATCTTTGGAGAATTTTTCTAATGATGCGCAAACAAAATCATAATCTGCTTCATAGTTGTTTGGGGTTACTTCTATGTTTGTAAAATTGCACTTTGAGCCGCCTGAAATCTTTAGTTTTTGAGCTATTTTGCTGTTGCCCTCAACAATGGCAACGCTCAATTTTTTATCTAGATTTGCAGCGCACATAAGGGAGCTTGCTCCTGCACCAAGTATTAAGACATCATATATTTTCATGGCAAAATTATACTTTACGCTCCCTTTAGATATAATACAAAAAAAAATAAAGTAGAAATAATGGGCAATAAACTCCACATAGTATCTCTTGGATGCACAAAAAACTTAGTTGATACAGAGGTGATGATGGGCAAACTTCAAAACTTTGAACTTACCGACAATCAAAGTGATGCTGATGTTATCATCGTAAATACATGTGGCTTTATAGATGCTGCAAAACAGGAGTCAATAAACACTGTTCTTAATCTACATGATGCAAGAAAAGAGGACTCTGTTTTGGTTATGGCTGGATGTCTTAGTGAGCGATATAAAGAGGAGTTAGCCAAAGATATGCCAGAGGTTGACATCTTTACGGGTGTTGGCGATTATGACAAGATAGATGAACTTTTGGTTGAGAAAAAGAGTAGATTCTCAGAAGCAGTTTACCTCATTGATGGTGCAGAGCGTGTAGTTACTGGCTCGACTTATCACGCTTACATAAAGCTCTCAGAGGGGTGTAACCAGACATGTAGTTTTTGCGCTATTCCATCTTTTAAGGGGAAGTTGAACTCAAGAACTTTAGACTCTATCGCTAAAGAGGTTGAGAGTCTTGTAAAAAAAGGGTATTGGGATTTCTCTTTTGTATCACAAGACTCAAGCTCATACCTAAGAGATAAAAATGTAAAAGACGGGCTAAGTCTCTTAATACAAAGAGTTGAGCTAATTGAGGGGGTAAAGAGTGCTAGAATCCTCTATCTTTATCCATCTACTACATCTATGGCGCTGCTTAAAAATATAGCAAAAAGTGAGATATTTCATAACTACTTTGATATGCCTATTCAGCATATAAATGATGATATGTTGCGCATTATGAAGAGAGGTTTTGGCAAAAAGCAGACGCTAGAGCTTTTAGAGTTTATGAAAAGCTTACCTAACTCATTTATACGCACAAGCTTTATAGTTGGACATCCTGGGGAGAGCCAAGAGATGTTTGATGAGATGTGCAAGTTTGCTTCTAGTTTTGGGTTTGAGCGCATAAATGTTTTTGCCTATTCAGATGAAGAGACAACTCCAGCACATGAGATGAGCGATAAGATTGCAGCAAAAGTTATAAATAAAAGAGCATCTATTTTAGGCAAAATTGCTGCAGATGTTATGCAGGCATCTTTAAAAAAAGAGATTGGCAAAGAGACTCTCCTTGTCATAGATAAAGAGAGCGATGAGCATGAGTATCTCCTTAGTGCTAGAAAAATTCTCTGGGCGCCAGATATAGATGGTGAGATTTATGTAAATGACAGAAGTGGCGAAGAGGAGCTTAATTTTGGAGCGATTTATAACGCAGAGATAACTGATATGGTTGGAAATATATTAACTGCAACAACAAAGAATGCTTCAAGATAAAATCCTCTCAAAACTGAGAGACAAAAAAAATCTTCTAGCTTTCTCAGGCGGAGCGGACTCTAGCGCTCTGTTTTTTCTTCTTACACAAGAGAGTATCCCTTTTGATATTGCCATAGTAAATTATGGAATTAGAGAGCAAAGCAGAGATGAAGTTGCTTACGCAAAAGAGCTATCTGCAGCCAATAATATTACATGTCATATATATAATGCGCCAAAAATAGAGCAAAACTTTGAAGCAAAAGCCAGAGAGATAAGATATGAATTTTTCTCAAAACTCTCTCTGGAGAATAGCTATGAAAACCTCTTAACCGCTCATCATCTTGGAGATAGATTTGAGTGGTTTTTAATGCAGTTTTGCAAAGGGGCTGGATGTGCTGAGATTGCAGGGATGCAGAGTGTTCAAAAAAGAGGCTCTTACACCATCATCCGCCCTCTTTTGCATCTGGAGAAGAGAGAACTCATAGAGTATCTCCATCGCATAAAGGCACGCTATTTTGAGGATGAGAGTAACTTGGATGAGAGCATAAAGAGAAACTACTTTAGACATAACCACACAACTCCTCTGCTAGAGAGACATCTTGAGGGAATCAGAAAAAGTTTTGCTTATTTGGATGAAGATAGAGAGGCTCTAATAGAAAAAGCTGATATAAAAGTAATAGACAAATTTGCTTACTTTAAACGTTTGAATACTCAAAGAAGTAATATCTTTGCAATAGATAAATATCTAAAATCACAGCTCTACATGTTAAGTGCAAATGAGAGAGATTTGTTAAGGGAGCAGAAGAGTTTAGTAGTTGGCAGAAAATTTGTTATAAACCAGAGCAGAAAGTTTGTCTTTATAGCTCCATATATTACAAAAGTAGTAATGAGTAGCGAGTTTAAAGAGGAGTGCAGAGTTTTAAAAATAGAGCCAAAACTGCGCAACTATCTATACGAAAACAGGGAAGTTTTTTTAAAGATAAAAGAGCTATTTTAGAGTGCCAATCTCTCCTGAGGGCTCTTGATATAACTTTAACTCAAACTCCCTAAGCGCCACTAGAAGATGGTCGAAAATATCGGACTGGATATCTTCATACTCTGCCCACTTATTTTTGTTGCTAAAAGCATATACTTCGAGTGGGATTCCTTTTGAAGTTGGCTGTAGCTGTCTTACAAGAAAGGTGAAATTTTTGTTATCGATGTTTGGGTTGTTTATCAAATATCTCTTTACATACTCTCTAAATGTTCCTATATTTGTCAGTTTTCTCTCATTTAGTGTAACTTTATGGGTTGTATCGACTACTTTTGTTTTTTCATGGAGGTAATCTTTTAAAATCTCTATCTCAGAGAGTTTTTCTAAAAGCTCTGGTGTACAAAATTTTATGGAGTTGGCATCTATAAAAAGAGAGCGCTTTATGCGCCTTCCTCCACTTTGTGACATTCCTCTCCAGTTTTTAAAAGAGTTTTCCATAAACTTATATGTGGGGATAGTAACGATTGTTTTATCCCAGTTTTGAACTTTTACCGAGTGGAGTGCGATATCTATAACCTCTCCATCAGCACCAAAATTTGGAGCTTCTATCCAGTCACCTACTTTAAATAAATCGTTTGCTGTGATTTGAACACTTGCAACAAGAGAGAGAATAGTATCTTTAAATATAAACATAAGAACTGCTGTAAACGCCCCTACTCCGCTTAAAACGCCCCACAGAGATATGCCAAATAATATACATATCGCAACAATAGTGCCTAGAATATATACAACCATTTTGATTAGTTGGATATAACCTTTTATGGGCTTATCTTTAGATATATCATAGGCGCTGTAAATTTCTAAGATTCCTGATAAAAATTTATCTACTATCTTTATTGCGACTATTGCTATCCAAAATTCTACTATATTGGAGATGGCGCTACTTATGTTTTGAGGATAAAACTTTAGTGAAAATAGAATTATAAGAGGTGGGATAATCTTTATGAGCTCTTCAAAAAAACCAATCTTTAAGAAGATATCATCCCAGCTATTTTTTGTTTTATGGATAAATTTGTGTATGACTCTTAGGAGATATTTTTTTGATAGATAGTAGAGCAGTATTGAGATAAAAAGGGTTACTACCGCCAATATAAAGAGTTCAAAAATGGTTTCAATGGAGAGAATATTGATTAGATTTTGCATATTTTTCCATTCAAATTTTAGAAGTTACTTAGTTGTGTTGGAATCACTCTTATTGTTATAGACTCTCATTGTAAAAGATGATTTTATCATCTCACCCTCTCTTTTAAAGTTAATAGGGAAATTTACCCCTATTATCCAATCACTCTTATTTAGTGAGTCAAGGAAATCATAAAAGCCCTTAGGTGAACTAATCTCGGAGGTAGTATTTACTTCATAAACGCTAAAGCCATCCTCTTCCCCAAGCGGTTGGACTTTTGAAACATCTAAAGAGCTGAAATATGCTCTATGCTGCTTTACAAATCTCTCTTGGTTAAATTCTGCCTCAAAGGCTTCTATGGAGTGAAGATGCTCACTGCTGAGTTTTTGAAGGATAACTTCTTTCTCAACTGCAAAATCGCTTAACTGTTTTAACTCTTGACTCTCTTTAGCCAACTCTGCTCTTTTGATTCTGTACTCTTTTCCCTCTGGAATTAAAACTGCAAACGAAAAGATTAGAACAAAAACAAGCAGAAAAAGGGATACTGCCAAAAGATAGGTATTTTGTCTTGAGAAATTAATCTTCATTTTCCACCTCCCCTTTGTTATCTTCATCAAGCTTAATCTCTTCGTTATCTATATAGTTTGTTGAGACAAAACGGAGCCAACCATTTTTATCTGGGTAGAAACTGCTATAGGTTCTATGAAAGATAGAGCGCAGTGGAGCATGAAGCATAAAGTTATAAACAT
Source organism: Sulfurimonas denitrificans DSM 1251 (assembly GCF_000012965.1). Lineage (NCBI taxonomy): Bacteria > Pseudomonadati > Campylobacterota > Epsilonproteobacteria > Campylobacterales > Sulfurimonadaceae > Sulfurimonas > Sulfurimonas denitrificans. Next base: position 1,826,874 of record NC_007575.1, read on the forward strand.
CTTTATTTGGAGTTATTCCATATAGAACAAGTCCATCTTGCATAATTTTAGCTTCTGAGAGAGTTATTCTGATAGGAACTAAGTCAAAGAGGTTTGCTATACTCTCTTTTAATACGCTGTTTTTTGTAAATATCTTCTCACTAAAGAGGACTTGCTTCTCTATATCTTCTATCTCTTGGCTCATTTTTACTATGTTTTGATTAAATTTTGTTTTTTGTTCATTTATCTCAAATAGATCTTTATCAAATCTATAATCTTTAAAAAGTAAAAAAGCGTAAGTAGAAAAAAGCATAAAAATAGTCGCACTAAAAAAGGTCAAAAGAAGTTGTAAATCTTTTGTAAAAACAGTTTTAACCCTTGGTTTTATATAACTATATTTCATCTATATCTCTGCCTTTGCCATCTCGCAAAGTGCGCTGCCTAGATCTATTTTTCTTATAAAGACGTTTAAAAAAATCTCCTCTTCAAGATAATTTTTAAGATCACTACTTACGCCTACTCCATCTGCTATGTATGCACTCTCAATAAATTGACTTTTATATTTTGGATCTTTATAAAAAGTGTTTAAGGCGCTTTGAATAAGAGTAAATCTCTGATAATCTTCATTAAATCCACTATCGGAAATAGTCTCTGTTCTATCGTCCATATCTTGAATCTCTACATTATCGGAAAACTCATCTATCCCCTCTCCATCATCCAAATCTTCAATATTTGTAAAGTCATCAAATCCAGAGGAGTCGTCTTCGACTGTAATCTCTTCTAAATCAATCCCTTGCATCTCTTCATACTCATCTAAAGAGGTGTCCATCAAAATATCTTCACCATTTTTGCTATGTTGCATGCTTAAATACTGGGCATAGAGCAGGTTTGTGTTATCAAATATTGTAAAAGAGAGAGCGCTCTCCTCAAGCAGTATAAACATAGAGAGAGTAGTGTCTATCTTATCTTTGAAAAAATTAGCTAAAAGCGCAAAAGGCGAGAAGATAAAGTCAACGCCTATGCTTCTGTACTCATGTTTTATCGCTTCTAAATCATACTCTGATGTGTAAAATGCCCAATTTTTTGAGTAGCACTTATGTTCAGAGGAGTTAATATTACAATATTTACTCATTTCACTAACGATACATGTAGGAACAGCCCCTTGCAAAGAGGAGCCATCTAAGATGGAAATGTAACAAAAAGGGGAGGTTTTATAATACGCGGAGATAAATTCATACATTTTAGCGTTGAGAGTAGTTGTATCAAAACTTTTATGTAAACTCTGCTCTACTCTTTTTTTTGAACAAACTTCAACATATACGACTGTTTGTGAATTTTGTACAATTATATTTATAAAAACTTTTGTATATAAATATTCTAAAAGTTTTCCAATCATGACTCTTTGACTCCGCAAAGTGGATGAGCCATATTATAGTTTTGTTGTTTCAAAGCACTGCCCAATTTAGTATATATCTGTGTTGTTGCCATAGAAGAGTGTCCAAGTAACTCACTGACATCTGCTATAGGCGCATTACCATTGAGTAGCTGTGATGCAAAAGAGTGACGAAGCTGATGAGGAGAAACTTTCAATCCAACCCTTCTAAAGACTTTTGTAATGATATATCTTAGACTGTTTTCGCTTAATTTTTCGCCATTTTTTTCAAAAACAAACTTTTTATGTGGTGATTTGCTTAAATACTCATCTAGAACTTTTTTGCTCTGCTCTAAGAGCGGTACATCTCTTTGTTTGGAGCCTTTTCCAATAACTCTAACCCACTCATCAGAGACATTTTTTAACTCTAATGAGGCGAGTTCAGAGATTCTAAGCCCTAGTGTATAAAAAAGAGTAACCACCACTCTCTCATCCAAAGAAGCTAAGTTTATGGCTTCGATGATATTTACATGTGATATCGGTTTTGGTAATGTTTTTGCAACTTTAATGCTATCATCACCCTTTAACATAACGCTTATCTCATTATCGTTTAAGTAGTCTGCAAATGAGCGAATTGCACTTAGTTTTTTACTGATTGTTTTAGGGTTTAGCGTTGAAATCTTAATACGATATGGCATAAGATTTAAGAGGATATGATTTTTATCTTGCACAAATTCTATGCTCTTTAGTGCTTCTGTGATGGACTCATCATAGCTTTTAATTGTAAGGTCTGAGTAGCCTCTAATATCCTCTAGATATTTTAGAAACTCCACTTTTTTAGTTTTTATTAACTTTTTCAAGAAGCTTCTCAAATTTACTATAATACTCAGCACTCTCATTAATAAGAGTCTCATCCGTTATCACACTTGGCGCCAATTTTACATAAGAGCTAATCATAATATTACACATCATTCTTATTTTTGCTTTATCGGCCTCAGATATTCTCTCATGCGTTGCTATCTCATCTATTACTTGCATATATTTTTTTGCATCTTGGATATAGCTAACATATTTTAGTGATGTTTGAGATTGCGTCATGATTGTAGATGCCATTCTGTTGTACAAATCCAAACTAAAAGCCTCTTTTGCCAAAGAGTAAGCTTTGTCATACTCTGCAATCTCAAAATAATACTTTGCCTTGAGGGATTTTTCATAAGATGGATTTATTAAAAAATAGGTCGCCATAATAAAGAGCAAAAAGATAGCAAAAGCTGGGATAAAAAATTTATTTTTCATGTTTTAAAAGCCCCTCTTTAATCAATTTTTTTGCACTCAAAGTGTCCATATCGCTTACATCAATGGGAGCAGTAGAGTAGTAATTTAGTGTACCAAATGGCTTAGGAATTTTAAACTTATCCCAGCTCTTTAACTGCCAAAATTTTGTCGGCTTTATCTCAACTAAAACTATTTTTGCCTTTGTTTTTTGCGCCATAGCTATTATACCATCAGCTACTTCATGACGAGGACCTTTTGGTCCATCTGGAGTTATTCCTATATCATAGCCATCTTTTATGGCAGAGATTGCCTGTATCAAAACTCTTGCTGCGTTTCTGTTAGTTGAGCCTGCAATGGTTCCTAATCCAAAATATTTTATTGTTTTTGAGATTAACATTCCATCAAAATGGCTTGAAATAAGAACTTTTGCATGTGGAGTTTTTCTATATTTTGAGTAGAGATAAGGGAGCATTAAAAGCTCTCCATGCCAACATGCAAAGATTGTTGGCTCATTAGAGATGGTATCTGGAGAGTGAAACTCTTTTTTGTTTGTAGCATAAAGAAGTCTCATAAGTAGCGAAGCTATAAAAGGAACAACTAAAAGTGCAAATGCACGAAGCAGCCTCTTAGCCAACTATTTCTCCACTTAGGATAGTTCTTCCAATGTCTGTTATCTTTACATCTCTAAACTCTCCAAGGAGTTCATCAGAGCCTTTTACTTTTATGAGCAAGTTGTTATCACTTCTACCACTTGCATAGTAGTCTTGATTTAAATCTTCAAAATAGACACGATATATTTTTCCAAGATGCGTTTTGTTTTTTTCATCTAGTATGTTAACTGCTAAGTTTTGAAGGGTAGTAAGTCTGCTTGATGCCACATCTTCATCTACTATATTTGTAAAGTGTTCAGCTTCTGTCTCTGGACGAGGTGAGTACTTAAATGAGAAAATCTGATCAAACTTAACTTCTCTCATAATAGAGAGTGTCTCTTCAAAATCTTCATCACTCTCACCTGGAAAAGCGACGATTATGTCAGTGCTTATACTTACATCAGGCGACATAGCTCTTAATTTTTGAACTCTATTTAAAAACCACTCTTTAGTATAGCCTCTTTTCATATCTTTTAAAACTTTGCTAGAGCCGCTTTGAAGTGGCATGTGCATTGATTTACAAATTTTTGGGTTTGAGGAAAACTCCTCTATAAACTCATCATCCATGTGAAAAGGGTGAGGAGATGTAAAGCGGATTCTCTCAAGCGCATCTATCTTGCTAAGGCGGCGAAGAAGTTCACTAAAGCTAACCTTTTCATGTTCACCTGAGAAACGGCGACCATAGTTGTTTACGTTTTGTCCTAAGAGAAAAATCTCTTTTGCACCGCCTTTTACAGCTTTTTGTGCTTCACGTAAAATAAGTTCTGTTGGGATTGATATCTCTTCTCCACGTGTTTTTGGAACTATACAGTATGTGCAAGATTTATCACATCCTATTGAGATATTTATGTATGCTTTATATGGAGATGTTCTAAAATCATTAAAAGCAAATTCGCTCTCATCATAATTTATATCTATCTCCACTGCTCTTTCTTTGTGTAAAACTTCACTTATCTTAGATACATTTCTTGCACCCAAAACAAAGCTTACATAAGGTGCACGTTTGATTATCTCTTCTCCAAGGTGTGAAGCTGTACAGCCACAAACACCTATCTTTGCACCCTCTTTTTTCCTTTTGTTGAAAACTCCCAGTTCTGAGAAGAGTTTTGCTACAGGCTTTTCTCTAACTGAACAAGTGTTAATTATGATTAAATCTGCGCTCGAGAGGTCATTTGTGGTTTCATAACCCTCTTTCTCGCTTAGCTCTGCAATCATATGCTCACTGTCTCGTGAGTTCATTGCACAACCTAAAGTCTCAATAAAAAGTTTCTTCATACCCTGCATAATTTTTAGTTAATTATATGAACTTGGTACATGTACTCTCCATCTGAGAGTCCGTATTTTACTTCGTTCATATAAAAGCTTTTTCCTTTTGCCTCAAAATAATCTTGAAGCTCTAGTAAATCTTTGTGTGAATTTTCTTTATCAAAGTAAAAAATCACGCTCTCATCTTTTTCAACTGCAGCCTCAATTTTCGCTAATTCTGCTTTTTTTGGCTTTGCTGTAACATCAGTTCTTGCAAATTTCAAATCCATTTTTTATCCTTATTTTTGTGCACTATATTTTCTTGCATTATAGTTAAACTCTACTAAAATTCGCATTAAAGATGCTTTTATGCTATTTTGGTATAATGCCACTCTCCATAAGAACTCCCTTATATTTTTTAGCACTGTTTTTTATGAGATAACTCTTAATCAAGGATATAATAATGGAAAAAATTTTAGATATAGTTGAAGCAATAGCAAATGAAAAAGGTCTCAAGTCAGACAAAGTTAAAGAGGCTCTAAAAGCAGCTTTTATACAAACAGCAAAGAGAATAATTAACTCAAAATTTGCCTTTGAAGCTGTAATTAATACTCAAACAAAAACTATTGATATCATTCAAACAATCACAGTTGTCTCAGATAGTGATGAGAGATTAAAAGATGAAGAGATTGCACCTGCATATATCTCTATCACAGAAGCAAGAGAGTATGACGATCAGGTAGAACTTGATGATCAGCTGCAGATTCCACATGACTTAGAAGAGTATGGAAGAACTGCTGCATCTCAGCTACACAGAGAGATTGAGTACCATATTCAAAGAGTTGTAGAAGATGAGATTTTTAACAAGTACAAATCAAAAATAGGCTCTCTTGTAAATGGGCGAGTTACAAGAGTTGACAATCAAAACTCTACCTATATAGAGATAGATGAAATTCGTGCAGTTTTACCTATAAAAAACCGTATTAAAGGTGAAATTTTCAAAGTTGGAGACCACTTAAAAGCGGTTGTTAGACGTGTTGATATGAATAAAGAGAATGGCATACAGATAGAGCTTTCACGAACTTCTCCTAAGTTTTTAGAAGAACTTTTGGCACTTGAAGTTCCAGAGATTTCAGATGGAACTGTAATCGTGGAGAGAAGTGCTCGTATTCCTGGTGAGAGAGCAAAAGTAGCACTCTTTAGCACGCATCCACAAGTTGATGCTGTTGGTGCAACTGTTGGTGTAAAAGGTGTTCGTATAAATGCTGTTAGCCAAGAGCTAATTGGTGAGAACATAGATTGCATAGAGTACACAACTATTCCTGAGTTATTTATATCTAGAATTATGAGTCCTGCTATCATCTCAAATGTTGAGATACTAAAAGATGAAAACGGAGAGGCTCAAAAAGCGATAATAACTCTGCCTACAGATCAAAAATCAAAAGCGATAGGTAAGAATGGTATAAATATCCGTCTTGCTTCAATGCTGAGTGGATTGAACATCGAGCTTGTAGAGAGCGATGTAAAAGTTGCCCAAATGAGTGACATGCAAGATAATAAAGAGCAAAAAGAGGGCGTTGATGCACTTAAGGCGTTGTTTAACTGATTTAAAACACTTTCTGAGCAAAGCCCACAAAGATGGTAGGGACAATTGTCCCTACAACCACCTAAAGCTACATATATCTTTTCATATATGAGAAATTATTGACACTCTTTAGCTTTCTAAAACTACTTATTTCTCAATCAAAATATAAAAGTTAGTTTCTCTTCATGTATGGATTTAACTTTAGGAGTATGACATCTGCCACCATATTTCCAACTAACGTTAAAAATGCTGTTATCATCAAAGTTCCCATAATTATTGGGTAATCACGACTCATTGCACTCATATAAAATAGCTGCCCCATCCCCTCTATGCCAAAAATTGACTCTAAAATTACACTTCCGCCTATTAGCCCAGGAAGAGAGAGACCAAGAAGTGTAACAATTGGAGGAAGAAGATTTGGAAGTATGTAGTAGCGCAGCAGCTCTTTTTTTTCTATTCCTCTAGAGAGTGCAAAATAGTAGTAGTCACTCTTTAGTATCTCTAGTGTGAGGGAGCGAACATAGATTATCATGCTTCCTAGCCCCACAAATATCATCACACCTACTGGCAAAACCAAGTGCCATGCCATATCAAGATAGTAATTTACACCCCCTTTTGGCTCTATTGAGTGCAAACCTGCTATTGGAAAAATATCTAGCGTTGTAGAGAAAAATATGATAAAAAGAAGTGCAAGATAAAAAGATGGCATAGAAAAAGAGATTAAAGAGATTTGACGAATAAGGTAATCACTCTTTTTTTCATAATTTAGAGCGGCTTTTACCCCTAAGTACAAAGATAGAGCAAAGACGCTAAGAAGTGCTGTAATATTCATAATCAGAGTAATTGGCAGACGTTTTAGTATCTCGCTTGTTACATCTTGCCCACTAACGAAAGAGATACCAAAATTTAGTCTTGAGATATTTAAAATCCAGTCAAAATATTGTACATGTAGAGGTTTGTCAAGCCCATAAACAGCCTTTAGTGCGTTAATGGCTGCTGGTGTCATGTTTGGATTTAACTCTCCTGCGCCAAAAAAGCTATTTGGTGCTGCATGTATTGCTAAAAATGAAATAAGTGAGATAAGAAAAAGCATAAATAAAATGTATGTAAGTTTTTTTAGTAATTCCATCATAGGAGGATTATATCAAAAAAGTTTGCTACAAAACTCATTTTCCAAAAAAATAAGAGGGAAAATGAATTTTCTATTTAAAAAGTCTCTTAGCTAGAAACTTGTACTTATTGTGGCTATAAGGTTATCCTGATTTGGATTATTATCCATCTCAATACCTACATAAGAGATGCCTACTTCAAATTTGCCTAGCGCTTTAGTAATTCCAACGTTGTAGTAGTTTCCTACTTTGTCATAATCACCATAAAGAGCGCTCAATGTTAATTCCATTACAAGAGGTGCCGATAAACTTACTTCCCATGCATCAGTAGGATCTAACTCATCTGTTTTAATTCCGCTGTAATATTTTGCACCAATATTTACAACTTCGAAATCTTTACTTAGCCCAATATATGCTTCTGCAAAGTTAAGCTCTTTAGATTGATTGGGATATGAATAGCTAATTAATCCAACATCATAACCAATTCCATATAGTTCACCTGCGTAACCACCATATATATCTAACTCTAAAGAGGCTCTATTTTCAGCACCAAATTCTACATTTGAACCAAATACACCTAAGTACAAGCCTTTATAGCCTAAATCAAGGGCGCCTTGAAGTGCAGCAGAGTTATCACTTTGAGTCATACCTCTCCAAATATAGTTGCTAGTAAGAGCCATTTTTGAACTAATAGTTACATCAGATGCCTCATCTGCCCCAAATAAAACAGTTACAGCTAAAGCTGCAGTTAGAGTAATTTTACTCAATTTCATCTTATATCCTTTTTGCTGATAGGAAAATTTTATCATATCAAACTAAGAAGCCATTCAATAAACTGAGTAAATTTTAATCAGTTTTTAAATTATTTAGCAGCATCCCAAGAGAGAACTGTTTTACCCTCTTCGTTCTCCTCTGCCGCTGCCATACCCATTATATTATATCCTGCATCAACATAGTGAATCTCCCCTGTTACGCCTGATGCCAAATCACTTAAAAGATACATAGCAGAGTTGCCTACTTGCTCAATTGTTACATTTTTCTTTAAAGGTGCATTAATCTCGTTCCAGTTAAGAATCTGTTTAAAGTCGCCTATCCCTGCAGCAGCAAGAGTTCTAATAGGTCCTGCAGATATTGCATTTACACGTTGACCTTTTTTACCAAGCTCAACTGCCATATATCTAACCGTTGATTCAAGAGCCGCTTTTGCAACACCCATAACGTTATAATTCACTATATATTTAGGTCCGCCTAAATATGAGAGAGTAATAATTGAAGCATCGTCTGATAAAACAGACTCTAGGCGGTTTGTTAAATCAATCAAAGAGTAAACAGAGATATCCATAGCAATAGCAAATGCCTGTTTTGTAGTTTTCATAAACGGCTCGCTTAATGCCTCTTTAGGTGCAAATGCTACGGAGTGAACCAAAAAGTCAATCTTACCAAAATCTTTTTCGACAAGTGAAGCTATATTTGACATGTGAGCCTCATTAGATACGTCTAGCTCATATACTTTATCGCTTCCAAGTTCGGCTGCAATCGGTTCAACTCTTTTTTTAAGTGCATCGTTTAAATATGTAAATGCCATCTCGGCACCTTGATCTGCACACGCTTTTGCTATACCGTATGCGATTGATTTATTGTTTGCCAATCCTACTATTAAGCCTTTTTTGCCCTTCATTAACATACTCTTTTCTCCTATAATTTTTTATTTTTTTTATCTATATTTTGTGCGTACTCGCACATTGTACAAAAGTGTTCGACATAAAGTGCCGCACTTCCGACTAACACGCCATCAACGCCATCAAGCGCTAAAACTTCTTCAACATTTGTGACTTTTACACTTCCTCCATAAAGAAGCGGTGCAGTTGATTTTGCTTTTAACTCTTTATGTATCATTTTTATATCTTCAAGCGTTGGAGTAAGTCCTGTTCCAATCGCCCAGACAGGCTCATAAGCGATGATAAGGTTCTCATAAGCAGCGTCAATACCAACATACTGTGCTGAGATATACTCCATCATTTTTTCATGCCCCATCTCTCTTATATGTAGAGGCTCTCCGACACAGTAGATTATTTTGAAACCGAGATTTTTGTAAAAATTAAATTTTACTATTAGTGAGTCTTGTGTCTCGCCTATAACATGTCGTCTCTCACTATGCCCAATTAGGATAGTTTTTATACCAAACTCTTCTAACTGCTCATTGCCTATCTCCCCAGTAAACGCCCCATTTTGGGTAGGATAAGCATTTTGGGCACCAACAACTACATTGGCGGAGCTACTTATAAGATTAGAAATTGCAGGAAAAACAAAAACTTCTTGAGAGATATTGTGTTGATTTAAAAAACTCTCTACCTCTTTTATATATTTGGCAGTTTTTTCTCTTGTTAAATTTGTTTTTAGATTTGCTGCAATTATCATAACTTAACCTTTTTTTCTTATTAAAGATGCCACGCCTGGTAAAATTTTGCCCTCAAGGAGCTCCAGAGAGGCTCCTCCTCCAGTTGAGATAAATGTCATCTCATCATCAACGCCAATTCTTTGCACCAAGTCGGCTGTATCGCCACCACCAACAATTGTTGTAGCGTAACTATCTGCAACAAAATGTGCTATTTTATTTGAGCCACGTGCAAATTTATCCATCTCATAAACACCCATTGGACCATTCCAAAGGACTGTTTGAACATCACTTAAAACCTCTCCATAGAGTCTAACTGTAGCTGGTCCTATGTCTAATCCCATCCAAAGAGGCGGAATCTCTTGATATGAGACAATTTTGCTTATAGCATCCTCTGAGAATTTATCGGCAACTACCACATCAACGGGGAGATAAAATTTAACTCCAAGTTTTTTTGCTTCATCCATAATTCGCCCAGCCTCTTCCAATAAGTCATCCTCAACAAGTGAGGCACCTATATCGTAGCCCAGTTTTTTCAAAAATGTAAAAGCCATTCCGCCACCAATTAGAACCTTATCTACACGTGGAAGTAAGTTTATAAGAGCTTCTAGTTTTCCAGAAACCTTACTTCCTCCTACTATTGCAGCAAAAGGACGTACTGGATTTTGTATGATTTTGCCCAAAAAATCTATCTCTTTTTGAAGTAAAAATCCTGCTGCTTTATGTTTGTCGTCAAAAAAATGTGTAATTCCCTCAACAGAAGCATGAGCACGATGGCTTACACCAAAAGCATCATTTATGTAAAAATCTGCCATTGATGCCAACTTTTTTGAAAGTTCCTTATCGTTTTTTGTCTCACCCGCTTCATAACGAAGATTCTCAAGCATTAAGACTTGACCAGATTTAAGTTCAGACGCTCTCTTTAGTGCGTCCTCTCCAACAACGTCGCTTGCGAGATCAACTTCTCTTCTTAAGAGATGCTGTATTCTCCTTGCAATTGGGATAAGTGAATACTTATCAACAACTTCTCCCTCTGGGCGACCAAGATGAGATGCTAAAATTACTGCACACTCCTGATCAAGACAGTAGTTTATAGTAGATACTGCTGAGCGAATGCGTCTGTCATCTGAGATATTTCCAAACTCATCCATCGGCACATTAAAATCACATCTTATAAAAACTTTCTTACCAGCTAAATCTAAATTTTTAATATTTAATAGTTCCAAATGCTATCCTATTTGCTAATGTGTAGTGCCATGTCTAAGAGTCTTGTAGAGTACCCCCACTCATTGTCATACCAAGCCATAATTTTTACCATATCGCCATCTATTACCTGAGTTAAATCCTCTGCGACAATAGCGCTATATTCGCATCCAACAAAATCTTGAGATACTCTCATCTCTTTATCCATTAAGATTATTCCTCTCAAAGAGCCCTCTGCAGCTTTGTTAAATACAGCAGTAACTTCTTGTATTGTCGTTTTTTTCTTTACGATTACGTTTAAATCAACCATAGAGACGTTAGGAGTTGGAACACGAACGCTTTGCCCGTGAAGTTTGCCTTTGAGTTGTGGAAGAACCAGTCCAATAGCCTTTGCTGCACCTGTCGTAGTAGGTATCATATTTATAGCTCCAGCACGTGCTCTGCGCTTATCTTTTGAGTGTTTTACATCTAAGATATTTTGATCATTTGTATATGAGTGGATGGTTGTCATAAGACCTTTTTCTATTCCAAAAGCATCATCTAATACTTTTGCTATTGGTCCTAAACAGTTTGTAGTACATGAAGCATTTGAAACAATGCTCTCGCCTTTATAAAGATGTTCATTTACACCTATTACAAATGTTGGTGTGTCATCTTTTGCTGGAGCAGAAAACAGAACTTTTTTAATTCCATTATTGATATGAATTTGAGCATCTTTTTGACTTAAAAATACACCTGTACACTCTAAAACCATATCTGCACCACACTCAGCAAATTTAAGATTTTTTGGATCACGATCACTAAAAACTCTGATTTTTTTACCATCAATAGTGATGTTATCTTCATCAACCTGCACTACTTCACTCTTAAATGTTCCATGAACAGAGTCGTTCTTAAGAAGATAAAGCATCATATCCATGCTTGCCATGTCATTTATTGCAACTATCTCTACATCATCTCTTGTTGCGGCAATTCGAGCCACACAGCGACCGATTCTACCAAATCCGTTAATTGCTATTTTTAGTGCCATTATATTTCCTAATTAAAATAAAAATTGGGCAATTTTACCTAAAGTTAGTTATAATTCGCTTTAAATATGGATACAATCGCACTTTTTGGTGGCTCATTCGACCCACCGCATATCGGTCATGAGGCTATTATAGAGGCTTTAAAGAAATTTAAAGATATTGATAAAATTATAATAATGCCGACGTTTTTAAATCCTTTTAAATCAAATTTTTACGCTCCTTCTTCACTTAGAGTGAAATGGCTCAGAGAAATTTTTAAAGAGGAGAAGAGAGTTGAAGTATCAGATTATGAAGTTTTACAAAATAGACAAGTTCCAACCATAGAGACAGCAAAACACCTCTTAGAGAGTTATAAAAAAATATATCTTGTAATAGGTGCTGATAATCTTGCTAAACTTAGGGATTGGAATAGTTACGATGAGCTAAAAGAGCTTGTTACTTTTGTAGTAGCCACAAGAGATGATATAGAGATTCCAGATGAGTTTATAATGCTAAGCGTTGATGAAAAAATATCATCAACGCAGCTAAGAGAGAATATACAACTCTCAAAACTGCCAAAGAAGTGTGCAAAAGAGATATATGATTTTTATAAGGAAGAGCATTGCAAAACAGAATAGAGAAAATAACAGACGTTTTAGATAAAAATAAAGCAGAAAATATAGAGGTTTTTGATTTAAGAGAGAAAAACTACTTTGTAGATTATGCGATTATAGCATCATCTCTTGGTTCAAGACATACATCAGCTCTTTTGGATCATCTCAAAAATGAGCTAAAACCAGCAGAAAAATTTAATGCAGTTGATGAGAGTAGTGATTGGATTGTTGTGGATTTAGGCGATGTTCTCATACACATCATGACACCTGAATACAGAGTAAAATATGATATGGAGAGCTTTTTAGCATCTCTTTCTAATGGCAAAGAGGGTATGCCTCTTTAATTTTATTTGCTTTTTACAAAAGCTTCACGCATCTTCTCGTGCGTGAGAAAAAATCAATCCTACTAAAATATTTACTTTGTTGTTAAAGACACCTCAACATCATTTTTTTGTAAAATATCCCTATAATCGTAAATTGCATCTACATATTTAACAGCTTCGTTTCCTCTTGCATAGCCATGTTTAAGGGTTCTATAATATTTTTTCTGCGAAAGCATTGGTAAAACTTTTTTCAAATCTGCCCAGCTATTTTGGTTTAATCCTAGTTGCTGCGCCAGTTTTTGAGCATCAGCTACGTGCCCCAATCCAACATTATAAGCAGCAAGAGCAAATTTAAGGCGATCTTCTCCCGTCACATCAGCATGAACGCTTTTTATCATCTGATCTAGATGTTTTGCTCCACCAAAAATACTCTCCTGTGGATCAATTCTATTTTTGACTCCTAGCATAGATGCTGTATCTTGTGTTAGCATCATCAATCCTCTAACACCTGTATAGCTTACTGCGTTTGGATTCCAGTGAGACTCTTGATAAGAGAGTGCCGCTAGTGCTGAGTAGGGAATTTCATATTTAACAGCCGCCTCTTTAAAATAACTCTCATATTTTGGCAATCTTGTTTTAATTCTTTTGTAAAACATAACAGTGTCATAGTAATCAAAAAAGAGGACATAACTGTAGTAGTGATCTTTAAGCCTTGCCATCTCTCCGCTTTGATTTACCGTATTTAACCAAGAGTACATGTCATTTTTTAACATCTTAGAATCTGGGGTTAAAATCCACGCTTGTTGTCTTCTGTTGCTTATATCAAAAGCAAGTACAATATTTTTAAAATAGCGCTGATTCAACGCATATATGTTTGAGTCTATTATTGTGCAGTCTATCTCATGCGTATCTACTTGCGAGATGAGCTCTTCAGTTGAATATTCGGCTGTATATGTAGCATTAATATCAAATCCCTCTTTTTTCAAACTCTCAATAGTCTCGCTATAACTAGTGCTATCGCCTACAACTACTCTTAAGCCTGAGAGGCTATCTGCATCACTTGGAAATCTTCCATCTAAGAGCAGTGATTTATTGCAGACTACCTGTTCTTGGGCTTCAAAATATGATGGACCAAAGTTAAACTCTTTTTCTCTCTCTGGTGTTTTTGTCAAAGATGCGGATGTTATATGAATATCTGGATTTTTACTAAGCTCTAGCGCTTCTTTTATAGTATTTGCTGTGGTTATATTTAGCTTTACACCTAAGTGATTTGCGTATGATTCAAGTAAATCGTACTCAAAGCCTTTTGGTCCATCTGAGCCAATATAGTAAGTTGATGGCGCATTAAGAAGTACTACATTAAGAGCTCCACTTTTTTTAATCTTCTTTAAAGTGCTCTCTTTTATCATCTTGTATGCGTCATTGTAAAGCGCATGTGTCATCCAGCCAAATGCAAAGAAACTTATTGCAAAAAGTGCAACAGATCCTCTCTTCATATATTTATTCATAGCAGTAGTTTATCTCTCAAAACTTACGCAAAAATAAAACGGTTAATCCCATTTTCATACTCATGTGCTAGAACCTGATTGTGGGCTTTTAAGATAGAGTCAACAAGATATAATCCAAGTCCAAAACTATTTTTAGAAGGGTTGTCTTTTGTAAAAGGCTCTATATAATACTGAAGAGGATGAGCTATACATTCACCCCTGCTCTCAAAGGCTAACTCATGCCCTTTTATAAGAATCTTTACATGTGAATCAATAGAGTACTTTATGCCATTATCTATCATATTTTTTATAGCTGTTGTATAGAGCCTAAAATTTGCATTTATCTTATGTACCGCATCAACCTCAACAGTTATACTACTTCGCTCTATCATCGCCATATCTATTGCGCCATCTATTATATCAACAAGCCGATACTCTTTAAAATCTGTTTTATCTCCCATACATGTAACCTCTTCAATGAGAGCAAACTCATTTACAAGTGACTCAAGACGACCAAATATGGAGCTAAATCTATCTTTTTGTTTTTGTGACTCTAACATCTGAGTTGCAATAGTACCTTTTGCGATTGGTGTTTTTAGCTCATGCATAATATTTCTTAAAAACAGAGTCCTTGACTCTAGTATAAGATTTATCTTCTCTCTTGTTGCTTCTAGTTCATTTGAGACAAGTGCTATTTCATCGTGTCCATTTGCCTTAAAAGAGACATTCATATCTCCATCACCATAAAGTGCAATCTTTTTTCTAAGCCTAATAAGAGGTCGAAGTTTTCTTAAAATCAGCACAAATGAGACAGAAATAATAAAGATTATAACCAGATATGAGTAGGCAACATTCCAGTATTTATATGGTTTTAGCTCTTCATCCAAAATAAGTACCGAAGAGGAAGGTGACTGAAGATAGAAGTATATTTTTCTATTAAACTCAAGCATAGTAGCTGTTAAATCTGTTACAATTTGCTTTGTATAGAAACCATTTCCAGAGAAAAGCAAAGAGGAATTCACATTTTGAAAATCTTTTTTCTTTAAAATCTTTGCATTTTTTAAAACTATCTCAATATCTTTTTCATCTTTTTCTAAAACAAAATTGTAAACTGCCAAATTTGCTTCAAGCATAATTTGAGAATCTACTTTTTGTTGATGTTGTTGATATATTTGAGTGATAATAGCGTGTTTTGTGAAGATATTGTTTATGTAGTTTTGTTTGTTAAGTTGAAAAAATTTCCAAAATACAACACTCACGCTCACTAAAGTAACAGTGAGCGCAAATAGAACAGTTATTAAGACGGCATGTTTGCGCATTGGTTTATCTCCTAAAACAATGAGAACTATTTAAGAAGTTTATATCCAACGCCTCTAACAGATTCGATTAGAGATTTGTCTCCAAGTTTATTTCTTATTCTACCGACCATAACATCAATACTTTTGTTTGAAGAGTCTTCATTTATAGCATTTACATTATGAATCAAATCTTCTCTTGAAACCACTAAACCTTGCTTTGCAATCATATATGAGAGTATGCCAAATTCAGCATTTGTAAGGTCTATGTTTCTTCCGCGATATGTAATCATCATCGAAGACATGTCACATTTAAAGTCGCTCTTTGACTCCTCTTTTTGTTGTGATTTTGCTTCATAACGTCTTAAAACTGAGTGGATTCTAGCCTCAAGTTCTCTGGGATCGTAAGGCTTTGGAATATAATCATCCGCACCAAGTTCTAACGCTTTTACTTTATCTGTTACATCACTTCTAGCTGAAGAGATGATTATAGGTATGTCTTGACGCTCACGAATTGCTTCACAAACTTCTAAACCATCCATTCCAGGAAGAGTTAAATCAAGGATAACCAAATCAAATGGTTCCAACTTTAAGATACTAACCGCTTTAAAAGGGTCATCTTCTGTAACAACATCAAATCCAAACTGCTGTAAGTACTCCGTAAGAATTTCAGCAAGTTCCAAATCATCTTCAATCATTAATATTTTTTTCATGCTCAAATCTTAACAGAGATCAAATAATAGCTAGTTAATGGTTTTGATTTCATCATTAATTAAGAGACTTTTTCAAGTCTGTTATAAACTCTGTAATATCGTCATGTAAGGCCTGTAAATCCTCTTCATGCTCCACTTCATCTGCTAATATTTGAGAAACAATATCATAAGTAACTATATCTTTATCTCTTGTCATATCAACTAGTGTTGAGTAGATAGATATAGCACACTGCTCGCCTTTGATAGAGTCTTGCAGTATATTTACAACATCAAAGTGTGTTGGTTCTTCATATCCACAATTTGTATGTGTAAACCAATCTTTTGGATTTAGCAGAGGAGTACCGCCTAGTTGTAAAATTCTGTCCGCTACCATGTTAGCATGTCTTAGCTCATCTGCTGCATGCTGCGTAAGTTCCGCAATAGCCGCATCTTTCATAATTCCTTTTACAACTTTAGCTTCAATAAAGTATTGATAATATGCCAACCACTCATCAGCATAAGCTCTGTTTAATATAGTGATTATCTCACTAATCTCTAAACCTTTGATAATCGAATTTCCAAACTTTGCCATAACTTACTCCTTAAAGTGTTTTTATCTCTACTAGTATAGTTCTTTGAGTCTTAAATTATAATTTTTACTCCAAGAACTTTGTAATATTGTAAGCTATGAAAGCTAATGAATAAGCTGCTATGGAAGTAAATGTCAAGAGATAAAAGAAGTATTTTATTCCTCCAGCTTCACGTGTAAAGACGACTGAAGCAGCCAAACAAGGCAGATAAATCATTATTACAACAATAAAAGCAACCGCAGAAGCAAAAGGAATATTTTTTGAAATTATCTCTTTTAGTGAACTATTCTGCTCATCTACATCATTACCAAGTGAGTACAAAACGCCAAGTGTTGAAACAACTACCTCTTTAGCAGCGAGTCCCGTTTGAAGTGCTACACTCATCTTCCAATCAAAACCAAGCGGTGCAAAAATAGGCTCAGAAAACATTCCAATTTGACCTAAATAGCTCTGTTTTAGATGCTCTTGTGCAAAGCTATTTTCAAACTCTCTCTTTTCTTCTTCGCTTGTTGCGCTCTCTATTTTTGCATCAAAACTCTCTTGTAGCTCCACATTATGTGGATAGTTACTAAAAAACCAGATAAGAATTGAAGCTGCTGCTATAAATGTACCAGCTTTTTTTAGATACATCAAAGTCTTTGTAACAACTGTATGCCAAATAAGTTTTAATGATGGAAGTCTATACTTTGGCATCTCCATAACAAAAGGCTCATCCACACCCTTAAATGCTGTAAGTTTTAAAATCTTAGCAGCTAGCAAACCAATTGCAGCTCCAGTTATATAGATAGCAAATAGGATATTTCCAGCCATACTCTCAGAAAAAAATGCACCTGCAAAAAGTACGTAAACAGGCAGTCTAGCCCCACAACTCATAAATCCTATGATAAAAAGAGTAAGAAGTCTGTCTCTATCGTTCTTTAATATTCTAGCTGACATGTAAGCGGGAATCGAGCAGCCAAAACCAGTGACCAGCGGGATAAAAGATTGTCCATGAAGTCCAAACTTGTGAAAGAAACCATCTAGCAAGAATGCTACTCTTGACATATAACCAGTACTCTCCAAAAGAGCAATACCAACAAAGAGTATCGCTATATTTGGAACAAAAAGCACAACAGCACCAACTCCAGCTATGACTCCATCTACGATTAAAGAGCGTATATCATCATTTGCAATTGTCGCTCCTACAGTCTCACCTAGCCATGAGAAAAAGCCATCAATCCAATCCATAGGAATAGAACCTATCTCAAAAGTCAACTGAAAAAGAGACCACATAAAAAACAGAAATATAGGAATTCCAAAAATATTGTGTATTAAAACAGCATCTATTTTATCTGTTAGCGTTCTCTTCTGTATCTCTTTGGCATATTTTAAAACTTCATGTATCACACCTCTGTTAAAAGCTGCATATTCAGAGGCAAAAGCCTCTTTTATATCATCACTCTCATGGTGGAGTTCTATATGTTTTAGAGCCTCTATAACTAGTGGTTGCAGCTCTGTCCAGATAGGATTGTCATGCAACTTTGCATAAGTTTTTTTCTCACCTTTTAAAATATTTATAGCTACATTTCTATAAGAGTTTTCATCTTTGTATTTATGCTTTGCCAAACTGCGCACAATCAAAGATATCTCCTCTTCAACTGCTTCACTAAAGAGAAGTTTATTTTCAATTTTTTCACTCTCAAACTCATCTATAAGAGCTTTTATAAGTGTCTCAATTCCAAATTTTGTAGCAGCGGAGACTTTTATACATGTAATGCCAAGTATAAGAGACATCTGCTTGTCATCTATCTCTATGCCCTCTTTTTGTGCCTCATCACTCATATTTAAAGCGATAACAATTTTTTTGCCTATACTCATAAGTTCAGCAGTTAATTGGAGGTTTTTCTCTAAGTTTGTAGAATCAACAACATTGACAATCAAATCATAATGCTCTTTATAAAGATAATCAGTTGTAACTCTCTCTTCAATAGAGTACTCACTTAGAGCGTAAGTTCCTGGAAGATCTACAACAGTAAAATGGTAATCTTTATAGTCAAAAAGAACTTCGCTCTTCTCCACTGTAACGCCTGTAAAATTTCCTACATGTAGATTCGCTTTTGAGATAGAGTTGATAAGCATGCTCTTTCCAACATTTGGCTGACCAACTAGTGCAATTTTTATATGTTTTGCTGTAATAGGACAGCTTTTTGCTACGCTTTTCATATCTTTTCTACCTCTATTAAATCAGCTTCTTTTGCTCTTAGAGCCAGCCTTGTATTACCTACTTTTATCTCTATTGTACTTTTTGCAGGAGCATACTCTAAGACTTCTACAATCACATCTTTCATAACACCAAAAGAGATGAGTCTCTGTTTTAACTCTGCATCTGCATTTAGTTTTGTAACTCTTACTACACAAGCTTTTTTACATTCACTTAATTTTTTTTTCATTTTTTTATCTTTTATTTTTATCTAGTATTATAAAGTAAAACGCACGTTAATATATAATGATAATAAATATCATATTAAATATCGGTTAAAATCAAAAACTATATGAAGCAAACACTCTTATATTTTCCCAATCTCCATCATTACTTCCACTATTTTCTTTGTCGCTGTTTTTAACATATATAGCTGCAATAGTTAGATTTTCATTCGCTTTATATTCAAAACCTAGATTTTGTTCTATTATATGCTCTTTTGCCTGCAAAGAGTTTGCATCTCCATCAAAATCTCCATAAGCATACATAAAACCAAATTTACCAATTCTATAAGTAATACCCATAACAATGGCTTTTGCATCCCTATCCGCCGTAATAGCATCAATAATCATAGAATCCATATTTGTGTACAAGGTTCCTCCTCCAAAACCAGAAAAACTTCTTTTATCCGCTTCTCTTTTGGATTTATTATACGCAGCAGATATAGCAAAATCTTCAAATATTACAAACTCTGCCATAACGCCATATATGGAAGAGTCTATTGCGCTATCGTGTGATTCTTTCTGATTTAAATACTGTGCGTTTGCGTGGATAGCATAGTTTTGTGATATAGCTAAGTGGAGTGAAATATCTGCGTAAAGAGAAGAGTTTGCAACATTTCCTGTTGCACTGTTTGGATTTGTATCTTTTGATATATCATAATACCAAACTCTTGTATCTAAAAATTTTGTAGAGTATGAAATTCCACCAAAATATGTTCCATCATCTCCAGTATCTGACCAATGATTTGAAGGAGATAGCTCTGTGTCAACTCCTTGCCATTTTGTTAGCAATCCGCCAGTTAGCATTAACCCTTCATTTTCATAAGTTGCTATATACGCTTCAAACGTATTTAAAATCATTCTAATGTCATCGCTGTCTGCTAATGGAGTATCTATTAATTGACGTCCTGCACGAAGATTTAATCCATCGTTTTTATAATTTATATAAGCTTGAGAGAGTTCAATATAACTCCCTTTTTCTGAAGATATTTCACTATTTTGTTTTGTATCATCACCTGTTGCAAAATTTATATCTTGTGCGGCTGTAACCTCCATAGCAGCGTTAAAACCTTTATACTCCGCAAGTTCATATTTTAAAATACCGCCAATGGCAGTTGCATACTGATTTTGGGCTTCATTGCTGTTATAACCAGAGTATAACACTCTGGCTTGCCCTGAAATAGTAGAGTCTTTAAAAACATGTTTTGCACGATCAACTGTTGAGACCTCTTTTTCATCAGGTTTTGAGACATTGTCAATTATACCTCTAATAGAGTGCTCTCTATCTTTTATATTTTGAGATGCTTCTTGTGCAGCATTTGCGTTAATATTAAAAATAAAAAGAGTGGCAAATGCGCTAAGAACTATTTTTTTAATTATTTTTAACCCTTTATTAAAAACTTATCCTGAATGATAATCAATATCAACTTACATATAACTTAATATTGATAACTCTTATCATCTCCCATCTTGTTAAAATTTTATAGTAGAATCTTTTTTTAGATTATTATCTCAATTAAAAGATTATTATGAAATTTTTATACAACTCATCATCTCACTTTAATTTAGCAAATATGTTTACTTTTGTAAATATTACTGCTGGCTTGTTAGCTCTCTACTTCATAACTCAGGAGAACTTTTTTCTTGCAATTATTTTAGCTTGGATTGGCGGAGCTTTTGATATTTTTGATGGAAAAATTGCTAGAAAATATAAACTCTCAAATGAGTTTGGCATACAACTAGATAGCTTTGCAGATTTTTTAAGCTTTGTGCTTGTTCCCGTATTTCTCATATTTCAAGCCATTTATAGCAGTAGTTTCTCTGGTGTCATGCTTCTTATAGCTGGAGCCATTAGCGTTTATTATGTAATTTCTGGGCTTAGAAGACTCATAGAGTTCAACATAAACTCAGACGCTGGAGAGGTTAGCAGACACTTTATAGGCGTTCCTACTCCTCTTGGTGCAATCTTGCTTTGGCTAGTTTACTTAGCACAAACTTATAGTCTAATACCCTCTTTTATAGTTTTTTTCTTAATGGTTGCTATTGGTTGGAGCTTAAACTCAAAAATAAAAGTACCGCATCCATAAATCTATTTTGAGTTTAGTGCGTACTTTCCACTTCCTAACATAAATATAATAACAGACATCATAAGATACAAAAATGGCAACTCAAAAACAGGTGCGCCATGTTTGCCTAAAGAAAACAGAGCTCCTCCATACGCCAAAAAAATCGCAGCTACCATATTTAGCCCCAGTATTACTGACGCAGCTCTAACATAAACACCAAGTATTATAAATATAGGTATGACAACCTCACCAACATAAACACCATAAGCTAAAAACTGTGGTGCTCCAGCACTAACTAGAAGATGTTTGACTCCATCAATACCGTTTATAATCTTATCTAACCCATGAAAAAGCATCATAACTCCGACACTAAGCCTTAGCAGTAATTTTGCAATGTCGTTACTCATTTTATCTCCTTAACTTCTCTAAATCTGCAACTTCCAACCAAGATAACCTTAGAATTTTTTATAGCCTCTTTTATATATTTAAGCGTTCCCTCTGGATCTGCGTCGCCTACTTCTTGTGCTATTATCTTTAAAATATCACTCTCTGAGGTAACTCTATATACTTTTTCATAGCTGTATTGTGTCTCTATCTTCATTTTTTTCTCTTTTTCTCTATCGATTCTCTTTTAAAATTATATAATAATAGCTAAAAATTCAAATATAGCGTAATTATAGTAGCTACAAACGCCCTATCTACACAATATCAACTTAAACAATTCTAAATATAATTTATTTTACAAAAAAGAGAATATATTTGGGTATAATTCGCCAAATATTCTAGGGGAAGGTGCCATGTCATTAGTGACATGCTTGTATCATCTCCTATCTTAAAGGAAAATGATGCAAGAAAATGCACAAACACAGACAGAAGAAAAGTTGATCACATTTGATGATTTAGGTTTAAAAAAAGAGATACTTCGCAGTGTCAAAGATGCTGGATTTACAGTTCCAAGTCCTATTCAAGCAGCGGCAATTCCGTTTATATTAGCGGGGCGTGACATAGTTGGTCAAGCTCATACAGGAACAGGTAAAACAGCGGCATTTGGTCTTCCAGCACTTAACAATATCAACCCTAATGATGGTGTTGGCATACTAGTTATCACTCCAACGCGTGAACTAGCGACTCAGGTAAGTGATGAACTTTTCAAATATGGCAGAAACATAGGCGCTAGAACTGTAACAGTTTATGGCGGAAGCTCTTATAACAGACAAATTGACTTAATCCAAAGAGGTGCAAGTGTTGTTGTCGCAACTCCAGGAAGACTCTTGGACATACTCAAAAAGAACCTTTTAAAAGATTTTGCTCCTAGCATAGTTGTTCTTGATGAAGCTGATGAGATGCTAGATATGGGCTTTTTAGATGATATTAATGAGATTTTCTCATACTTACCATCAAATCGTCAAACACTTCTATTCTCAGCTACTATGCCAAAGCCAATCAAGCTTCTTGCTGAGAGAATCTTAGATAATCCTGAATTTATAAGTATCACAAAAGGTGAAACTACAAATACAGATATAAACCAAGAGTACTATGTAATTGAAGAGAGTGAGAGAGATGACGCTATTATCCGTTTGATGGACGCTGAAGCTTGTCAAAAGTCTATTGTATTTTGTAGAACAAAAAGCGAAGTAGATAGACTATCAAATGTTTTATCAAGCGCTGGATATTTAGCAAATGGTTTACATGGAGATATGGAACAACGCCAACGTGAAACAGTGATTAAAGGTTTTAAAAACAATGGTGTTAAAGTTTTAGTTGCAACAGACGTGGCAGCTCGTGGAATACATGTAGATAATATTTCACATGTATTTAACTACCATATTCCTTTTGATCCTGAATCTTATGTTCATAGAATTGGGCGAACAGGACGTGCTGGAACTAAAGGTAAAGCAATTACGCTTTTAACTCCTCTTGAGTTTAAAGAACTTCAACGTATTAAAACTAAAGTTGGAACTACTATGACTCACGCCTTTGTTCCAAGTAAAAATGATTTGCGCGCAATTAACCTAAAATCAATAGCTACTTCAATTGAAGAGCATAACATTTATGATGAGGCACATCAGATTTTAGATATGTTAAAAGAGGATATTGATGAGCCGACTATCATGTTTAAACTTGTATCTATGATTTTAGATAGACAGGCAATTCAAGGACCAAATAGCATAGGAATTCCTGCTGAGAAACTAGCAGCTATCTTAGAACGTGCTGATAAGAGAAGAGATTCTAAAGGTGGACGTGGAAACTTCCGTGGAAACAGAAGCGCTCGCCCAAGTGGCGATAGAAATCGCTCTGGAAGTGGAGATAGAAACCGCTCTTCAAGCAGTAGTGATAGACCTCGCTCAAGTGAGGGTGGCGACAGAAATGCTCGCCCAAGTGGCGGTGGTTACCGTGGAACTTCAAGCACAGGTGAGAGAAGCCGCCCAAGCGGTGATAGAAATCGCACAAGCAGAAGCAGAGACTAAAAAACTTCTAAAAACCCGATACATTTCGGGTTTTTTACAACTTTTACATTGAAAAAAATTGCAGCTTTTGCAATCTTTGACAAATCTTCAAAAAAATATTTTACCAACTTTTTTATAAAAACCATCCCTCTATGAGCAGTATAAATTAGATATAATTTACAAAAAAAGAGAAAATATGATTATCTATGAAGATGATGAATTTTATGTTGAAAATGAAAAAAGCGAGATTCCATGGCTAAAAATTTTTACAAAAGAGCCATACAGAGAGTTAGGCGATGTTCCAAAAGATTTAAGAGTAAAAATATGGGAAGTTTATGACGCCATTGAAGATGAGATGAGAGCATACTACAATCCAAAAAAAATAAATATGGCATCATTTGCAAATATGCTACCTCGTGTTCATATACATGTAATGGCTAGATTTGAAGAAGATAGCTACTTTCCAAACCCAATGTGGGGAGAGAAACTAAGAGTAGCAAAATTAAATCTTCCAGATGAAGAGAAGTTTTTTAAAAAAGTTAAAGAAGCTCTACAAAACAGATAACTTAAGAGCAAACTTTAACAATGGGCATCTATTTTTAGAGCTTGAATCTTAAGTTAATTTTACTCCGAAGCAATATAATTTGATGTATAATAAAAACAGCTGCAATTAAAGTAACATTAAATTGAAAGAGGTTTTTATGAATATCACTTTATTGATGTCAAGAGTCTTTGGCGCTCTCGCCTTAGTACTTTTATTATATGGATTTGTTATACCCTCGGTAGGCTTCAATGGAACTCTTGAGCGCATCAAAGATAACAAAATTGAAGATATCCCCTCATACGTCTATCCACTTTGGAATTTTTATCAAAAGGGCAGATACATTGGTGTAAATACCCAAAAAGATGCAAGAGGCAACTTAGAAAAAATGGTTGAAATATCTGAAGAGATAGGTGTGCCATCACTTCCCGTATGGAACTTTTCACTTGAAGCACCAAACTATCCAAAAGAGGCTTTTCCTTATGGGCTTCCAGTATATATCCACTTTGATGGCCTCAGCGGAGAGGTTCATGAGATGAACACCATTAACCACTATGTAGGAATGGCTCGCATGGAGAGAGGCGGAATATATGAAAGCTCTCTTGCTCCTTATGCACTAATTGCATTGGCAATTGTACTTATGCTCTTTATCATTTATGAGAAAAAGTGGCTTAATTGGCTTATGGCGATTCCCGTACTTCTTCCTTTTTTATTTTTGGGAATTTATGGCTATTGGTTATATTGGTTTGGGCATAACCTTCATTCAGGAGCTATTACAATAGAGCCATTTACGCCTGTAATTTTTGGTGATGGAAAAGTAGCGCAATTTACTACTCATGCCTACCCTGCTACAGGTTTTTGGGTTTTATTAGCTATTAGCATCTTCTCTTTGATAGCATGGTATTTTAGATCAAAATCTAAAAAAACAGACTCTTTAACAAAAGCAACCTATCTGCAACACTCTATTTTTATTGTTACTCTATTGTTAGGTATTGGAGCTAGCGCGTATGTTTTAAAAACTGATATAGAAGTAGATACACTTGCTAAAGTCACTGCCCTTATTGAGAGTTCAAAAGAGTCTAAGGCACCACTGATTAAAGAGGTATTAGAGATTACTCAAGAGCAAAAACAACAAGAAAAGGATGCTCTTATAAAAGAGAGAGAAGATCAAAGAAAAGAGCAGGAACAAAAGATAAAAGCTCTAGAAAAAAGAGCTGGATCTGCTGGAAAATTTAAAGTAAGTCCAATGTACAAAAGTAGTTGTGCTCCATGTCATGGCAATAGTGGAGAAGGAAGTGTTGGACCAAAACTTGTTGGATTCAGCAAAGATGAGTTACTTAAAAAATTACTCGATTTCAAAGCAAATGAAGATGATATGCACATAGCTGTTTTTGATTCCTTGTCAAATGAGAATTTACAAGAGCTCTCTGAAGAGATTGCAATATTTGAGAATCAATAGACAAAATAGAGGAGAATAGCGTGAAAAAATATTTGCAGATTGTTTATGGTGCACTTTTAGGAGTGTTAGTTATAGTGCAAAGTGCGACTGCTGAGTCAGAGTTTCAAAAAGTTATGCAAAAGCGTGGTCTTAGCGAAAAAGACGCACTCGCTGCATTAAAAGTTTATAACCCTAGCGGCAAGCATGACGAATATTATGCTTTTGTCAGCGGAGGACAATCTGGTCAAGTGATGGTTTATGGCATCCCATCTATGAGAATTTTAAAATATATTGCAGTTTTCGCCCCAGAACCATGGCAAGGCTATGGTTTTGACACTGATTCAAAAGAGATTTTAAGACAAGGAAACATCAGAGGAAGAGAGATTAATTGGGGAGATACACACCATCCAGCGCTCTCTGAGAGTGATGGAAAATATGATGGAAAATATCTCTTTATCAACGACAAGGCAAATGCAAGAATTGCTGTAATTGATTTAAAATACTTTGAAACTTCACAAATCGTAGTAAATCCAATCTTCAAATCAAGCCACGGAGGCGCATTTGTAACTCCAAATACAGACTATATTCTTGAATCTTGCCAATACGCAGCCCCTTTTACAAATGATTATTATCCTATGGAGGCGTATGAAGAGGTTTATCGAGGTGGAGTAACGTTTTGGAAATTTGACAAAAAAAACGGAAAAATTTCACAGCAAGACTCTTTTACTCTTGAACTCCCTCCTTATATGCAAGATTTAACAGATGCAGGCAAAGGTATCTCGGATGGATGGGCATTTACAAACTCTTTTAATTCAGAGCTCTATACAGGAGGCATAGAAAAAGGGCTTCCTCCTTTTGAAGCTGGATGTAGCCGCAACGATATGGACTACCTACATGTATATAACTGGAAAAAATTAGCTGAGCTTGTAAAAGATGACAAAAATGTTAAAGTAATAAATGGACATAGAGTCATACCCATAGAAATAGCTGTTAAAAACAACGCACTTTTCTTAATTCCTGAAAATAAATCTCCTCATGGAGTTGATGTAAACCCAGATGGACAGTACATAATAGTTTCAGGCAAACTAGATACCCACGCATCTGTTTATGATTTTAAGAAGATTCTAAAGCAGATTGAGAACAAAGAATTTGCCTCAAAAGATAGTTATGGCATACCAATTTTAGATATTAAAAAATCTCTACATGGACAGTTAGAACTTGGACTTGGGCATCTGCACAATACATTTGGCAAGGAAGATGGCACAATTTATAGCTCTTTATATGTTGATTCTCAAGTCGTAAAATGGAATTACAAACAGCTAAAACTTTTAGATAGAACAAATATACACTATAACGTTGGACACCTTGAAGCAATGGAGGGCAAATCTGCTGACCCTCAAGGAGAGTATCTCATCGCTCTAAATAAACTCTCTATTGATAGATTTTTGCCCGTTGGTCCATTACATCCGCAAAATAACCAGCTCATAGATATTGGTGGTAAAAAAATGGAACTTCTTGTTGATATGCCTGTTCCACTTGGAGAGCCACATCAAGCCGCTTCAATTAGAGCAAGTAAGATTCATACGGAAGTCAGATATAACATGGGAACTAATTCAAAGACTCTCAAACCACATGTAGGAAAAACTCTCGCTGGACAAGAGAGAATTGAGAGAAAAGGAAATCATGTTTATATCTACTCCACAATGGTACGCTCACATATAAATCCTGAACATATTACTCTTAACAAAGGAGATAAGGTTACGATGTATATTACCAATTTAGAGCGTGCTCAGGATGAGACTCACGGCTTTACAATTGATCATCATAACATCCACGCCTCTGTGGAACCTGGAGAGAGTGTCCAGTTGGACTTTGTAGCAGATATTGAAGGTGTCTTTCCTTACTACTGTACAGAATTTTGCTCTGCACTTCATATTGAAATGCTTGGATATATGCTAGTTAAAGACCCAAATAAAGATTATGGGTGGATTCAAAAAACAAAAATCAAAGGACTCTCCAAGGAGGAGTTACAAAAAGAGTATGAAAAAATCTTAGCAAATAATGAAGCAACCAACAGTGTTATAGATTCACTCTTTAAATTTTTTGAAGATAGAGGATATGCAAAATATCCTACTGTAAAGAATCTAGTAGATGATGCAAAAGATCAATATACCAAAATAGATTCTGAGCGAGAAAAAGCAACAAAAGCATACAACGAAAAAAATCTCGAAAATGCAGTTCTTTTTGAAAATATGGTATGGCAATATATGATTAAAACCGCTGATTCTGCTATTAGAGCTAAAGATCTTTTGGTCACAAATTTAGCTACAAAAAAATCAGCAGGGGCAAAAAAAGGAGAAGAGGTATTTCATGAAGGAGGATGTTCTGGCTGTCATGTTGTCGGTAGAGTCAGCTCTGGTCCTGATTTGATAGGTGTTCTTAAGCGACATAGAAACGCAGAGAAATGGGTCGCAGAGTATATCAAAAACCCAGAGAGTAAATTTAAAGAACCCTACATGGAGAGATTGATTAAGTTTTTCAACCTAAAGATGCCAAATCAAAACATGAAAGACGAAGAGATTAAAGATATCATAGAATATTTTAAATGGATAGATGAAAATGCTGATTTGTTTTGATTGTATAGATTAATTGCATAACTCAGATAAAAGATTATTTTTATCTGAGCTTATTAGTTATAAAGAAAAGATAATAATTATATAACTGTTTTTGCCTATTTTAACGGTGAAAAAGGAACCAATGCACTTCCCCAAGTAAGCCCTCCGCCAAAAGCATCAAGGAGCATAAGCTCTCCTGCTTTTAACTTTCCACTCTCATATATATCATTTATTGCCATTGGGATAGATGCGCCTGAAGTATTTCCAAACTTCTCAACAGTAAGCACTACTTGTTCATCGTTTAGCTTTAATGCATCGCCAACTGCTTTTATGATTCTAAGATTTGCTTGATGTGGAACAAAATGCTTAATCTCTGAACTCTCTATGTTGTTATCTTGCAAAATTTCAATAACATCTTTAGTGAGAGTTTTAACAGCAACTTTAAAAGTCTCGTTGCCCTTCATCTGCATAAAACAGCTCTTAGCTTCTTGATCTAGAGTATCATGAATAGAGCCGCTTCCGCCATTTGGAGACATCAGCAAATCCGCAAACTCTCCATCTGCTCCAGTGTGAATATCTATAATTGCTTCACTTTTATCATCAGTTGCACTTATAATAGCCGCTCCAGCACCATCACCAAAAAGAATACATGTACCTCTGTCTGTATAATCAGTTATAGAGGATAACTTCTCCGCACCAATTATTAAGACATTTTTTTTCATTCCCGATTCTATAAATGCTTTTGCAATAGAGAGTATGTAAACAAATCCTGTACATGCAGCAGAGATATCAAAAGCTGTAACATTTTCAAGACCTAGTTTTGTGCTTATTATAGTAGCAGTTGAGGGCATGCAAAAATAGTCTGGCGAAATAGTAGCACAAACTATCATATCGATTTTGTTCTTTTCTATACCGCTTCTCTCAATAGCAATCTGGGCAGCTTTTGCTCCCATATCACTTGTAAATTCACCATCTGCTGCAATATGTCTCTCTTTTATACCTGTTCGTTTAGTTATCCACTCATCAGTAGTATCAACCATTTTTGACAAATCTTCATTCGAGAGGATTTTAGAAGGGACATAAGCACCTATTGAGCGAAATGCAGCATACGCCATTAATTTTCCCTATTTTTTAAGGTTTCAAGTCTTTGAATAATATGCCCATTTACACCAGTATCAACATAGCTTATAGCCTGAAATATTGCATTTTTTATAGCTTTTGGATTGCTTTTTCCATGACTAACAATAACACAACCTTGAATACCGATAAGCGGAGCACCACCTATCTCTGCGTAATCCATCTGTTTTTTAAGTAATACAAAAACTTTTCTCATTAAGAGTGCACCTGTAATTGCTACTGGTGATTTTCTTATGTACTCTTTTATAAGCCCAGTTATAGTTGAAGCAACACCCTCTGAAGCTTTAAGAACTAAATTTCCTACAAAACCATCACACACTATTACATCGCAGCTTGCATTGAAAATGTCACTTCCCTCAACATTTCCCTTAAAGCCTTTATACCCTTCAAGAAGTTTGAATGTAGCTTTTGTAAGCTCATTTCCTTTGCTCTTCTCTTCTCCATTTGCCAATAATCCGATTGATGGTGTAGTAATTTTGAACATATCCTCAGCGTAACAACCACCCATAACAGCAAACTGCATCAAGTGTTCTGCTTTGGAATCAACATTTGCACCAACATCTAGTATAACAGATCTGCGAGAACTTTTTGTAGGCATAAGTGCTACAAGCGCTGGTCTCAAAACACCCTTTAGACGTCCTAATCTAAGAGTAGCCAACGTCATTGTTGCACCACTGTGACCAGCGGATACAACTCCTTGTGCCTCTCCATTTTTCACTAATTCAATTGCTTTATAGATAGAACTCTCACTTCTCTTGAGTGCATCGGTAGCCGCATCATGCATAGATACAACATCATCGGCTTCGACTATAGAAATCTTATCTCTATAACGTTTTGGTAACAGAGGTAAAATTTCTGATTTTTTACCTACAAGAATAGGAATGAAAAGTTTTTGTTTGAGAGCTTGAATACAACCGTCTATAATTGGCTTGGGACCGAAATCCCCGCCCATTGCGTCAATAGCGATCTTCACCATTGACTATTTATACTCACCAGTTGTTGGGTTAATGTGGTGTGGAAGTTTATAAGTTCCATCTTTATCTTTAACTGGTTTAGCTAAAGTGATTTTGTAGTGAGTTCTTCTCTTTGCTGAACGTGAATGAGAGACTCTTCTCTTTGGTACTGCCATAATATAATCCTTTCTATTTTATTTAAAACGCTTCTTCATAAGAAGCACTATTTTTCTTGCAATTTTCACAGCTTTTGTAGTCACTTTTTATAAGTTCTATCTCCGAGTTCATAAGCTCTTTTAAATCCAATGTAGAGTCTAATGACTCAACAACATCTAAAAGTGTATCTTCACTCTTTGTGTAGATTCCATCAGAGATAAAAAATTCTATATCTTCATCTACCTCAAGTTTAAACTCTTCGGCGCAAACATCGCAATCTGTGTTAATTACCCCATTTAATTGTGCTTTTAGCAAAATTAATTTGTCGGCATCATACTGTAAAAAACCTTTAAAAGTTATTTTATCAGACTCAACTTCAAAGTCAAGTGGAGTTTTACCGACCTTTATAAGAGATACTTTCAAAATATCTACTTAAGAAATTTCTCTCTCAGAGAAAAAGAAAGCGATTTCAACAGCCGCATTTTCTAAAGAGTCACTTCCATGAACAGCATTTGCATCTATATTTTCAGCAAAATCTGCACGAATTGTTCCAGCTTCCGCCTCTTTAGGATTAGTAGCTCCCATTAAGTTACGGTTTTTAATTAGTGCGCCTTCGCCCTCTAATACTGAAACAACTACTGGACCGCTAATCATAAAGTCAACTAAATCACCAAAGAAAGGTCTCTCAGAGTGAACAGCATAAAAAGCCTCTGCATCTGCGCGTGAGAGCTGCATTTTTCTAGTTGCTGCTATTTTAAGACCATTACTCTCAAAACGATCTAAAATCTTACCGACAACACCTTTAGCAACGGCATCTGGTTTTATTATTGATAGTGTGCGTTCCATCAAATCTCCTATAAATATATAAAATTAGGGTGGAATGATATCTAAAAAAGATTTGATTTTAAATTAAAAAGATAAATTTAGGATTAAAAACGGGTAAATGCGAGAATCACAAAGCGAAAATGCTTTGTGATTTTTAAAAAATTATTCTACTACAGCCTTGCCAATTCCACGCATGCTCTCTGTAATGTCTTCACGATGAGCAGGACTCTCACCTACAACATCCCAAGTAATACACCCTTCAGTTGGACATGCAGTAGCACATGCTGGTTCATCATGATGGCCAACGCACTCTACACATTTATTAGCATAAACATAGTAAACTTCTTCACCAGTCGGGTTATCATCCTCATCTACAATTGCTTCTACTGGACACTCATCAATGCAAGCGCCGCAGTTAATACATGTATCACCAATAATTACTGCCATTAGGATTCTCCTATTATTAATTTCGTGGTAAGTTTAACAAAAGATTTTTAAAGATAGCTAAAACAGCATAGATAAAAACGCAATAAGAAGAATTTGTTACGCTTTTTATATATAAAAAATGACCCAATTAAAGTTAGTTTATTTTTAGGTATTTTTTAATATCCTCTACTCTGTTTGTAAGCTCCCATGTAAAGCCCTCTTCTTCTCTTCCAAAGTGCCCATAAACAGCTGTTTTTCTGTAAATAGGACGTAACAAATCTAGAGATTTTATAATACCTTTTGGAGTTAAATCAAAGAGCTCTTTTACACAAGACTCTATCTTTTTCTCTTCAACTATCGCAGTGTTGTGCGTATCTATCATGATAGAAACAGGTGCTGAAATACCTATTGCATAGGCTATTTGTATGGTAACTCTATCACAAACTCCAGCAGCAACTAGATTTTTTGCTACATGGCGGCATGCGTATGCAGCGCTTCTATCGACTTTTGTAGGGTCTTTGCCTGAAAATGCGCCGCCACCATGAGGGCAACTTCCGCCATAAGTATCAACTATTATTTTTCGCCCTGTCAAACCTGCATCACCTTGTGGTCCGCCGATTACGAACTTTCCAGTTGGGTTGATATGAAAAAGAGTTTTTTCACTCATCAACTCAGCTGGAATAACAGCTCTTATAACATCCCTTATAACATCTTCACGTATCTTCTCTTGCGATACCTCTGGAGCATGTTGAGTTGAGACAACTACTGCTTCAACACTCACTGGTTTATCTCCAATGTACTTTACGCTTATTTGCGCTTTTCCATCTGGACGTAAATATGGAATGATGCCCTCTTTGCGAACTTCAGCTAAACGTCTGGTTAAGAGGTGAGCCAAATATATCGGTAGAGGCATTAAAACATCTGTTTCACGACAAGCATAACCAAACATAAGTCCTTGATCACCTGCTCCAATCTCTCCATCCAAGAGAGTTACACCTTGTGTTATATCTGGAGATTGCTCTCCTATGCCATTTAGCACAGCAGCAGAACGATAATCAAACCCATAAGTTGCATCCGTATAGCCTATCTCTTGAACAACTCGTCTTACAATCTCTTGCATTGGTGCATAAGCTGTAGTTTTCAGTTCGCCTGCAATTACACAAAAACCATTTGACACCAGTGTTTCACACGCTACATGTGCACTAGGATCATGTTCAATAATATAATCCAAAATTGCATCACTAATCTGATCTGCCATCTTATCAGGGTGCCCTTCTGTTACAGACTCTGAAGTGAAAATGTACTCTTTTAAAGTTTTTTCTTCTTTTGTCATCGATTTTCCTTATTGAAATATGAAGTTTCTCTTCATAAATCAGCGAAAGTATAGCAAAAAAAATTATATGAAAAATCTCAAACTTTTATTATTTCTTAAAGCTTTTTTTAACTTAAATATATTGTATTTTGATTAGCATACTTCTGTTAGAATTTTACAAATTTAACTAATTCAAGGACATAAATATGTTAGTAACAAATCAAGCTCCAGACTTCAGCGCAACGGCGGTTTTAGCAGATGGGTCAATCGTTGAAAACTTTAAACTCTCAGAAAATTTTGGAAAAAAAGGTACAGTTTTGTTTTTCTATCCACTAGACTTTACTTTTGTATGTCCATCTGAAATCATTGCGTTTTCTCATAGAATAGAGGAGTTTAAGAGTCGTGATGTAAATGTAATTGGTGTTTCAGTTGATAGCCAATTTTCACACTTTGCATGGAGAGAGACTCCAGTAAACAGCGGTGGTATCGGTCGCATAAAATACCCTCTTGTTGCAGACCTTACAAAACAAATCTCAAGAGATTATGATGTGCTCTTTGGCGAGTCTGTTGCACTTCGTGGCTCATTCTTGATTGATGGAAAAGGTGTTGTACGTCATGCTGTTATAAATGACTTGCCACTTGGAAGAAATATTGATGAGATGATTCGTATGGTTGACGCTATGCAGTTTACTGATGAGCATGGTGAAGTTTGTGCGGCAGGATGGCAAAAAGGTGATGAGGGAATGAAAGCTTCTACTGAGGGTGTTGCTGAGTACTTATCAAAGCACGAAAATAACCTATAAATTTCTCTTTATAAACTCTCACATGTAGTGAGGGTTTATTACTCTCTATCTAAGCTCTGCATCGCTTTGTCTGAAGCATTTTTTGCTCTATTGTAGTGATACTCATCCACTTTTTTTGCGCATGCACTAAAACTTACCGCTAAAATAACAGCTAAAACAGTTATAACTCTACTCATTTAAAATCTCCGTTTTAATCTATTTTACGATTATAGCATAGCGCTATTTTTTACAAACCTCATCGCCTTGTTATTTACAAAAATAATATCTCTCCACTGCCTCTTTGGAGCGATAAGATTTAATCGTTTTGGATTTGAACTTCTTGAAATCGCCACATAAAACTGAGATGGCGCAAAAATTTCATTACTCTGTATAACTAAGTCCACAATCGACATCCCTTGTGATTTGTGGATTGTTATGGCGTATGAGGGCTTGATTGGAAACTGAAAGATACTAAAGAGACTCTCTTCTACAAACTGAAGTTTTGCATCTACACTCTTTTGAACCCAATGAGATTTATTTTGCGCAACTCTCTCTAATTTTATAACAATCAAATCACTTTTTTGTACATAAACATAAGTAGCGTCAATATTTACAACAACTCCTCGCTCTCCATTAAAATAGTTCCATGAGTTTCTCGTAAAGAGAACAGGTGCACCTATCTTTATCTCTAAAGTTCTCTCAATTCTTGCATCATCCATAAAACGCTCTACATCTGCATCTTTAACACTCTTTACATGTTTGATTATTTGAGCCTCTTTTGTATGAAGTTCACTATCAAGCAGAGCTAACTGAGCTCTATTATGCATGGCTGCAGAGTCGTTTTTTGCAAATAAAAAAGTAAATTCGCTTAAATCTTGCGGTAGTGGCTTTATATAACTATTTAACTCATTATGGACATCTTCATCCACAAAACCCTCTCTTACTTTAGCTAAAAGCTCTATAAACTCCTTGTCATCTGTTCTATATATATGAGTTAGCTCAACTATCTCAAAATTAAACTTCTCCCAAATGGCAGACTCAAAAGCAAAATGCACCTCTGAATATCCACGAACAACTGGAGGAAGCTGTAAAAAATCGCCAACGACTAGAAGCATACCTTTGAAGTTGCTTTGTTCTAAACGAAGAGCTATCATCTCAAAGAGAGTGTCACTTACCATTGAAATCTCATCAATGACTATCAAATCCATACTAGAGATAAGCTTTTGCACTTTTGTTTTTATCTCATACTTAGAGTTTTTTTGAAGCTCCTCTATATCTTTAGCGATTCCCAAATCCAAAAAACTATGCAGTGTTTGACCACCTATCAAAGTAGCTGCCATACCAGTTGAAGCGAGTTTAGCAACTTTTTTTGCATCTTGTTCATAGTGTGAAATAACACTCTTTGTGAGTGTAGTTTTACCAACACCTGCACCACCCGTTAAAAAAACTTTTTTTTTAGATTCTAATTTATCTACTATCTCATTTAAAAAATTCATAAAAAATTATACTATAATTGCAAAAAATATTTACGAGGAAAGCCTATTTTATGGAGAAAATATTAGTTGTAGAAGATAATAAGACATTAGCTAAATTGATTGCTAAAAAGATAAATTTAGAGCTTGGTTTTGAAGTTG
Source organism: Sulfurimonas denitrificans DSM 1251 (assembly GCF_000012965.1). Lineage (NCBI taxonomy): Bacteria > Pseudomonadati > Campylobacterota > Epsilonproteobacteria > Campylobacterales > Sulfurimonadaceae > Sulfurimonas > Sulfurimonas denitrificans. The sequence continues at coordinate 1,862,487 of NC_007575.1, forward strand.
AAGTTGCCTATAACTTTTTAGAAGCCAAACTATTTTTAAAAAGATATAGTTACTTTTTAACACTAATTGATCTAAATCTTCCAGACTCACCAAATGGCGAAATTGTGGACTATGTACTTGAATCTGGAAATCGTGTTATCGTGTTGAGTGGAAATATTGATAAAACATTTCGTGCTAATATCCTCAAAAAAAACATAATTGACTATGTAAATAAGGGTGGAGTTAATGATATAAACTTCATCATCAACACAATTGCAAGGCTCAAAAAAAATCAAAATCATAAAATATTACTCGTTGATGACTCTATGGTTTTTAGAAAACAGATGACTCACATGCTTGAGAATATGTTTTTCAAAGTCATAACAGTTGCTCACGGGGAAGAGGCTCTTGGGATTTTAGATAATGTGCCAGACATAAGTTTAGTTTTAACAGACTATCATATGCCTGTGATGGATGGACTTGAGCTAACAACTGAGATTAGAAAAAAATATACAAAAAATGATTTAACAATCATCACAATCTCTGGGGATAATGATGAGGACACAACTGCAATGTTTTTAAAAATTGGAGCAAATGACTACATTAAAAAACCTTTCTCAAAAGAGGAGTTTTCATGTCGCATAAACAACTCTATCGAAGCGTTAGAAAATATACATGCAATCACAAATAATGCAAATAGAGATTTTTTAACGGGTCTTTACAATAGAAGATATTTTTTCAACAACATGTATCCATATTTTGAAAAAGCTCTAACCAATGGCAATCATTTTGCAATTGCTATGATAGATATTGACTTCTTTAAAAAGATAAATGATACTTATGGGCATGAAATGGGTGATAAAACGATAAATAAACTAGCAGATATTTTAAGAGCAAACACCTCTCAAGATGATATAGTTGCAAGATTTGGCGGTGAGGAGTTTTGTATTGTTTTAAAAAACAAAACTCCTCAGCAGGCTCTGTCTCATTTTGAAAATTTAAGAGAAAAGGTTGAAAATAGTTTTCTTTCACTTGGCGATGAAGAAAAAATCACATTTACTATCTCAATAGGTGTGCTTTTATCTCCAGAAGATACGCTTGATGAGAGCATAAATCAAGCAGATATGTTGCTATACAACGCAAAACAAAACGGAAGAAACCGCATAGAACATAACTAAGGCTCCATAACTATTACCTCTCCAAAAGGGACTTGGCTCTCTTTTGGTGCTATCCATTTAACCTCATACATTGGAGAGTTTTTTGGAAAAATCCCATCCAAATCACTAAAATAGAGAAGCAGTTTTACATCTTCTTGCCCTTTTTCTATAAACTCAAAAACAGCTCTAAAATCAGTCGCTCCGCCACCATTTAGCTCTACTTCTAAAATATCTCCACTGTAAAAAGTTTTATGTGTTTGAATCTTATCATCACACACAAGCAAATCAAGATGAAAGTTTGAAAAGGTGTTCATAATGAAATTTAGTTCACTTAAAAATGTACCTAAGAGAATCTCATCAACAGAGCCTGAACTATCTATGGCAACAACAAATCTAAATGTTTGACTCTTTGAGGATGGAAGATATATGCCGCTATATAGAAGCTTTTTACTTGGAGGAAGAAGTGTGTAGTCATCTCTGTAAAACTTATCTAGAGCAACTCTCAACTCATCTCGCCAATCTATTTTACTATTACATGTAAGAGTAAAAAATCTCTCCATTGACGCTGGAATCTCGTTATTTTTTTGAGACTCATCAAACTTAGCCTTTGCAAACTCTTCAAATAATTGCTCTTCTTGAATAAATTCTGGATTTTTAGAGCTGTTTTGATTATCGGAGTCACTTTTTGTATCTTCTATATCATCTGCCTCATACTCTAGCTCATCACGTAAAATATCATCTTTAAGCTCGGCATAAATCTCCTCAGCATACATACCGCTAAATCTCTTTGAATAGTGCGCTCCATGAGGTCTAAGAAGAGAATTTTTAACCAACATATCGTTTATTGCATAATCAGTTGCGAGTTGCCAAAGCCACCCACTTCTACCGTTTCGTCTGGATTCATGAGCTAAAGAAGCATGCATAGCTCCGTTTGCAAATACAAACTCCATCTCACCATCGCTTAGCTCTGCTAAAAAATCACTGTTGTACTCAAGCTTGATACCATTACTTTTAAAACTCTCTATATCATCGTTTACACTTAACTCCAGCTTTGAAGCAAGTGCACCAAATAAGGGATAATTAACTAAAAGTTTAGCTTTTGCTTGAGAGATTTTTTGATCAATTGACATCTAACTTTTACCCCAAAAGATAAGCGAACTTTTTAACCCACTCTCTAAAGGACGCTGAGTGTCCCATAGTGATGCCATTTCTTTGTAAATCTTGGACTATCATAACCGCAAATTCTGACTTTAAATCAAAAGTGTATTTGAGTAAGTTCTCTAACTTTTCATCACTTTTATCTCTAAGATATGCACTAACAAGTCCGCTACTTAGTGCGTAGAGAACATCTACTTCATCACTATAATCGCCATTTGAAGTTTCCAATATCTCATTTATATCTGGCAATCTATCTATTACTTTTATAAAAGATAAAAAAGAGACTGCGACATCTCTTCCAACTGCGCCGCTTATGGTCTCAAGCAGAAGTGATTTTGGCATATTTGCTTTTAGGATGCTATCTACATACTCCCAACTTCTAGGAGTTGCAAAACTTTTTGTATCACTTTTTGCATCAAAGGTAAAGAGATGCTCGTTTTTATATGAGATATAAGATATTACACGCTCATCAAGACCGCTTTTATAAGCCCAAAGTCGCCAATCTTCTACATGTACATCCATCTCAAAGTGGACAAATCTGTTTGCTAAAGGGCTGGGCATACGGTATGTTACACCTCTATCACTATCACGATTTCCAGCTGCCACAATTGCCCAACCATCAGGGAGTTCATACTCGCCAACTTTTCTATCAAGAATTAACTGATACGCTGAAGCTTGGACACTTGGCGGTGCTGAGTTTAACTCATCCAAAAACAGAACTCCCTCGCCATTTTTTGGTAAAAACGCAGGAGGTGCCCAGAGTGCAGTGTGTGACTCCTTATCGTAAAATGGTATTCCTTTTAAATCAGTTGGGTCCATAAGGGCTAATCTTAAATCTATAAAACCAATATCTCTGCTTGAGGCTATCTGCTTTATAATGGAGGATTTTCCAATCCCTGGTGCGCCCCATAAAAAAGTAGGAACTCTCTGCTCTATTAAAGAGCCAATAGTTGCTATCAAATCAGTTGCTCTCATACTTCCCATCCTATATTTTCTTGTTGTATATGTTTTGTAAACGCAGCATTCTCTTTTACTTGACGAGCTACTCTTGAGTCAAGTTGGAGTTGATATAGAACCTCAACTGGAGTGTTTGGGTTTTGCGCTAGAGCTTTTAAAACTTCTATATCCTCACTATTTAAGAGTGCTTCAAGTATCTCGCAAGGAGTGTTGCTATTTTGAGCTAAAGAGGCATGATTTGCCTCATCTTTATATGCTTCTATGAGTGTTGCTTGTGAGAGAGTACTGTTTTTATATATCTCACTTGTAAGAATTTTTGAGTTAAATTCTAGCAACCTCATCGCAACATTATTGTCTAAATTGTTATTGTTTGCTAAAGAGATATTTACATCATCCAGATTCAAGTCAGCTAAACATTGCTGCATGTAAAGGGTTAGTGAACTATTTTTAGCAACCTCTAGTGGAGTTTTTTTAATTAGCTCTTCAAAAATTTCACTATCCAACCTTAGATTTTGTGCGAGATACTTTATGTACTTCTCATCATTTATGAATTTAGGAATTAACTCAGTTGATAAATTCCTACTCTTGCAAAGAGCTTCTAAAACTTCTTCATTCTTAGAGTTATAAAGCTCTATTTGCATCTCTTCATCACAATCTTGCCTCTTGGCAATAAGCATTTTAACTCTTGGATTTGCTTTTTTAATAAGTTTATTTAAGATACTCTTTGGAGTCTTAGGATGCGTTGCGATTGCAGACAAGATATTTAAATTTAGAGCATTTGCTTCTACATGTAAGCTTTTTTGCAGTGGTTCTAGCTCAAATATCATCTCAATTATCTCTGCTGAGTTGCTCTGGGATATAAGGTGCATAAATCCAGTTGTAGCGTATTGAACATTATGGTTTCTCTCTATATTTTCATAAAACCTTAGTATGATTGCGGCACTCACATCACGATTATCATCATTTTCAAAAAAGTCCTCGCCACCCCATGAGTACATCTTTAAGAGCTTAAAGAAAAGTTCATCTTTTATGGTTGAATTTTGTATGAAAGATTTAAGTCTCTCTTTGTCTCTGCTAAGTTTTAAGCTCATGAGAAGAGTCTCTGGATCTATATATTTTGCAACTTCTCTCTCAAGTGCTTCAATAGAGATAAATTCAAGAATAGTTGATTTTGCTTCGTAAAGTGCATTACTCGCATTTTGCTCATAAGGAGTCATCATCTTGCCATCAACAACCAAAGCAACATCATCAGAGTACTCGCTCACAACTCCTATCTTATGAAATTTCATCTGTGAAGCAAACTCATCAGTGCTAAATGCACGACTTTTGCCAAATAAGAGTATATTTTTATTTTGTAATTGTTCTAAATTCATACTCCGATTATAGCAATTTATCTTTTAATTTTTATGCCATTTAACTACTCTAGTTATAATCAAAACTCAAAATAAAGGATTTACAATGAAACTATATGCACCTTGGCAGAGAGCTTTTGAGAAAATAGCTACACCTTTTGAGCAGTTCCTTCACGCTCAAACAACGACTGGACTTATGTTAATGCTTATGACAGTAGTAGCGCTTCTTCTTGCAAACTCACCACTCTCCGATGAATATCTACACATATTTCATACAAATATAGATATTTTTGTTGGAAATTATGGCTTCTCAAAGAGTATTCATCACTGGATAAATGATGGACTTATGGCTATCTTTTTCTTTATTATCGGGCTTGAGATAAAAAGAAATATTTTAGTAGGAGAGTTATCAAATATAAAAGTTGCAATGCTACCAATACTCGCAGCTATCGGAGGGATGGCACTTCCTGCACTCATCTACTACGCTATAAACTATGGCGATATAGGGGAGGCTGGATGGGGAATCCCAATGGCTACAGATATTGCATTTGCAATTAGCGCTTTGGTTCTTCTTGGAAGAAGAGTCTCAGCATCACTTGTAACATTTTTAGTAGCTCTTGCTATCGTTGATGACCTTGGCGCTGTTGTTGTAATCGCTCTTTTTTACACACAAGAGATTAACATGCTGCCTCTTCTTTTTGCTTTTATATCTTTTTTGGTTTTAGTATCATTTAATCGTTTTGGCATACATGCAATACTCCCTTACTTTGTAGTTGGGTTTATCATGTGGCTATTTATGTTGGAATCAGGCATACACGCAACAGTGGCTGGAGTTATAGCTGCTATGGCAATTCCATCAAGACCTAAATATACCCCAATGGATTTCACAAAATCAGTAAAATCGAGATTGGATGAGTATGACAACTACCCCATTGAAGATAACTACATGTTACATGAACAGCAAAAAGCAATCCTACAAAATGTAAAAGACAAAATAGATGCTATAAGCTCTCCATCGGCTAGACTTGAACACTCGCTTCATCTTCCAGTGAGTTTAGTAGTTATCCCTCTTTTTGCACTTGCAAATGCTGGGGTTTCAATAAATTTTTCATCTGCCTATGATACTCTGCTTCAACCAATCTCTTTGGGAGTTATGGCTGGTCTTGTTTTTGGAAAAGTTTTTGGAATAGCTGGTATCTCTTATCTTGCTATAAAACTTGGGATTGCAAAGCTTCCTGAGGGCAGCACAATGAGTCAAGTTTTTGGTGTCGCTTTTCTTGGCGGTATAGGCTTTACGATGTCTATATTTATCGCAGAGCTTGCATTTGCTGGAAATAGTGAGCTAGTATTTCAAGCAAAAATAGGCATTTTAGCAGCATCTCTATTTGCTGGAATCTTTGGTTTTATCTGGCTTAGATTTATCGCAAAAAGTGCAAACTAAAGAGGTTTTATCTCACATCCATCAAACACAAAATCTAGCTCTTTGGGCATCTCTTTGTAAAGCAGAGGGCTGTCCAAATCTACAAACTCTATAACATCGCGATAAGCAAACGCTAAATGTAGCGCCATATTTATAGAGTATGGTCCCTCTAACATCGAGCCTAACATACACTTAAATTCTCTATTTCTTGCAAACTCCAAAATCTCAATAGCCTTACTCACTCCACCGCACTTCATAAGCTTTATATTTATCATGTCCGCACACTTCTCTTCTATGACTTTTTTTGCATCTTTGAGTGTAAATACCGCTTCATCTGCCAAAATGGGTATATGTGAGAGCTCGGTTATCTTCTTTAAGCCATCAAGGTTGGGTGCTTCAACTGGCTGCTCTATAAGTTTTATAGGAGTATTTAGCATATTTTCTATAAATAAAACTGTATTCTCAAAACTCCATGCTTGGTTTGCATCTACTAAAATATCGCACTCTGGTAACTCTTTGGCTATCTTTCTAACAATATCTATGGCATGTAAAATATCGCTTCCAACTTTTATTTTTAGTATATCCATTCCATTGCTAAAGGCTTTTTTGGCATCATTTAGCATAACATCTGCTTCATTTAAACTGATAGTTATATCACTCTTTAGCGCCGATTTATCAGTGGCTCCAAAGTACTCATAAAGCGGTTTTTTAGCCTCTTGCGAGAGTAGATGAACAAACGCTATATCAAGAGAGGCTTTTGCACTTGAGCCAATAGCACACTTTGTATGCAAAGCACCGAGTGCCTCCTCACATGTAAGATTTAAAAACAGCTCCTCTACACTAGCGATTGAAGTTAGGATGATGTATATATCCTCCCCCGTTATAACCTTTGTAGCAGACGCTTCGCCAATACCCACAAAGCCATTGTCGCACTCCACTTCAACTCTTACAAACTCTACATGTGAAGTCTGGCGCAACGCCGTTTTAAATGGAGTTTTAAGCTCTATACTCTCTACTTGGGTTGTTATATTTACTATTTTCATAAGGATCTAATATTTTGATTTTCTAGGGCGATTTTTTGTAACTTCTCTAGCACTGTTTTATCAAGAGTAGTTTTGCTATTTTTTTGAACCATACATAAAAGTGTGCCATAAGAGCTAAGGTCAACATCTCTAGAGTGCAGAGCAGCATCACTAACGAACTTTACTAAATCCTCTCTACTTAGCACATCTAGCTGGTTTAGAATGTTTTGCATCATCAAATCATTGCTATTTTCATCCCCTCTTAGAGAGTCTGAAATCTTTTTCTTTGCTACGGCTTTGTCTAAACCTCTATTGTAAAGATTGAGTGTTGCCATATTTGAGAGTGAGTTGATTGTACTATTTTTAAGAGAGCTTTGAGTCGGAGGCAGAGGGGTAAGCGTTGCAAAAACAACATTGCTTAGAAAAACTGTAATAATTAAAATTCTTTTATTCATATCTAATCTCCTTTTATTGCATTAGTTTATTGTAGTAAAGACAATAATCACAGATATAACCTCCATTTCTTTGATATTTTTTTGCATTGAGTATCTGATAATGTTGAAGTTCAAATATTGTTATCTTGCCAATCTCTTTAATTATAAAATAGTGGCTTAATTTAATTTACTCGTTTGTATAATTTACCTTATGGATGTAGTTTTAAATAGTTTATACAATATCAGCACAAACAATTCTGTAAAACCAAGCGTTAAGGAAGTGCCTGTTTCTCAGGACGATTCCCTAAAAACAGCAGAGGCTGAAGAGCAAAAAAAACTAGAAGAAGAAAAAAGAGTTGATAAGTCAAACTCCGCTGAGAAGTTAAGCCAAGACGAAAAACGTTTAGTTGCAGATTTACAATCAAGGGACGCTGAAGTTCGTACCCATGAAGCAGCACATCAGAGTGGTGGAGCATCAACTGGCGGAGCTTCTTACACATATCAAAAAGGTCCTGATGGGAGAATGTACGCTATTGGCGGTGAAGTTTCCATCTCTTTTCAAACAGGCTCAACTCCACAAGAGACTATCGTTAATGCCCAAGCAGTTATAGCCTCAGCTCTAGCGCCAGCAGACCCAAGTGCTCAAGATATAGCTGTAGCCTCAAGCGCCATGATTATGATGATGAAGGCACAGCAGCAGGTAACACAAGAGGCTCAAGAGAAGCTGCTAGGAAAAGAGACATATAAAAATGCGGCTAGCACAAGTGATGAGTCTAAAGATATTAAAACTTAAGATAAAAAGAGCATCAACTTCCCCACAGCCAAACCACCAAAAGTTCCTACAATGTAGCCCATTATAGCCATCAAAACACCTATGCCTACAAGAGCTTTATTATATGTTGCAGCTAAAATGGATGCAGATGCGACTCCGCCTATATTTGCTAAAGATGCTATGGCGATACTAAATAGATCTAGTTTAAATATTTTAGCGCCTAAAACCATAAGAGCGGCATGAACAACTAGAATACAAAAACCTGCAAAAACATAGATACCAACACCGCTAAAGTTATCAAATATTGCTTTTGAGCCAATTAGTGCTATTAACATGTAGAGCATTGTAGTAGCAACTTCGCTAGAACCGTTTAGTGTTTTTAATCTTGTAAATGAGCCTAAAACTCCAAAAAGTGTAGCTAAGATAACTGTTGTTGTTGTGTAATTTAAAAGTTCAAATCCACTCTGAGCTATAAAGTTTACTACAAATGCAACGATTATTGCCAAGAGTATCAAAAAATAGTATCTCTTTGCTCCAATAGTACACGAACACCCAATTAAGTTTAGTTTTGCCATCTGTTCATGTGATGACGTAAAACTATTAAAGTAGCTCGCAAATGGAGTTAAAAAGAGTAAAAACATTATCCATATAGTGTAGTTTACGCTATCAACTATTAGTGCATATCCAAAAGCCTCTTGAGAAACATTTAGCGCAGAGCCAACTGCTATCATATTTGCTACTCCGCCCATCCAGCTCCCACTTAGCGCACCAAAGGCAGATGCCATCTCTTTATTAAAATCAAAAATAAAAGAGATAAATACAAATGCAAACGCTAAAGAGAAAACAGCCAAAACATAGGCGATGATAAGAGATTTTCCAAGCTTGAAAAAATCCCTAAAATCAATCTGCAAAAGCATCAAAAAAAGCATGGCTGGGAGTAGATTTTTCTTTGTATTTTCATATATTGCATCTATAGCTTCATTTTGCTCAAAGGCTCCCATGGAAGCAAATGTCATACTAAAGAGATAAATCAGCACAACAGCAGGGAGAAACTTGAAAAACTTTGAGTTACTTTTTTGCTCAACTAAAGTGATAATAGCTGCCAAAGATGCTAATGCAAAAAGATAGCCAAAGGGTGAGACAATCATTTAGTATCTTTACATGGTGAATTTTTAAAACCCTCTATCTGCTCTCTTATTGCACTCATAAATCTGCTCGATGGGTCATCTTTGTATGTTCTATACTTTTTATCTACTTCAAGCCAAAGTTCATCTTTTTCAAAACATCTATACTCATAATGTCCTATAACATAATCAATCTCTGGAAATCTCCTCTTAAGCTCTGCAACTAACTCTATATTTGCTCTTAGTTGCTCAGGTGTCAAGTTATCCTTTGAGTTCTGCCCGCCGACATTTTCTATGCCAATGGAGTTATAGTTAAGCCCAATTACATGTCGAGCCATAATATCTAGTGGCATAAGCTGATGGATGGTTCCATCTCTATCAACAATAAAGTGAGCCGAAACATTGAGTGCTCCGCCTCTATGAATATCTGCTCTGGCATTTGGCAGAGTTTGGTCTTTAAAGCAAGAGAGCGATGCGTTAAAATCATCTATCGCTGTGTGATGAATAACGATGATTTTAGGAGTAATTTTTATATCTTTTACATCTAAGTTGTAGTGATATTTTATATACTCTTTTGTAAGATTTACTCTTTTTTCTTCAAATTTTATAGGTGTCTGCTTTATCTCTATAGCAAATAGAGAGAGATTAAAAAGCACATAGAGTATGATAAATTTGTACATGTAAACCTTTTTAGATATTATACTCTAAGAAAAAAATAGGAATAAATATTTGGCAAAGAGATACATCATTTTAGATACAGAGACAACAGGAATAGGTGAAGAAGATAGAGTAATTCAGCTTGGCTTTATTGTTTTGGGCGAGAGAGAAATTGAGGTTCAAAACGAATTTTTCAGCACATCAGTTCCTATTAGTTTTGGGGCTATGGAGACGCATGGAATCACTCCAGAAATGTTAGATGGCAAGCCTTTATGCAAAGATAGCACCTCTTATCGGAGGTTAAATGAGCTAAACAGTGACGAGAATTATCTCATCATCCACAACGCAAAATTTGATATAGATATGCTTCAAAAAGAGGGTTTTAAAACTCAAATGAGAGTAATAGACACTCTAAGGGTTGCAAAACATCTACTTCCAGACGAAGAAGCACACAGACTTCAATACTTCCGTTATAAAATGGAGCTCTACAAAGAGGAGCAAAAAGAGGCAGATGAGCTAAACATCGTTATAAAAGCCCATGATGCAATCGGCGATGTTTTGGTTTTAAAACTACTTTTGAGCAGATTAAAAAAGCTTGTTTTAGAGAAGTTTCCAAATGAAAATCCAGTAGAAAAAATGGTTGATTTAACACTCACACCAATCATGATAAAATCATTTAATTTTGGAAAATACAGAGGTAAAACTCTACAAGAAGTAGCCACAAGTGACGCACCATACTTAAGATGGATGTTAACAAATATGGAAAATCTTGATGAAGATATGCGCTACTCTATAAATAGACTCTTAAGCAATTAATCCAAAAACAATAAATAGCACCAAAGAGATTCCCCAGCTTATAAATGCATAGGGGAGTTGTGTGTTTGTATGCTCAACCAAATCACAATCACTTGCCATTGCAGAGATGATAGTGGTATCTGAGATAGGTGAGCAATGATCTCCAAAAACACCTCCAGATATCGCAGCACCAACACAAAGAGCCATATTTGCATCCATGGAGAGAGCCATTGGAATAGCTATTGGAATCATTATGCTAAAAGTTCCCCAACTAGTTCCTGTTGAGAGAGAGATAAGAGAGGCAATTATGAAAATTACAGGAGCTAAAAAAATCACGTTTAAGTTTTGACTGACTAGTGAAGCCAAAAAATTGCCTGTTTTTAACTCTGTTGTTATCTCTCCTATACCAAATGCAAAAAGTAGTATAAGTGCAATTGGAACTAGCTTTAACGCACCACCAAGAGCAGTTTTACCCCATAATGAGAGTGACATGTTTTTTGTTCCTACAAAATAAAAAAGAGTAAATAGAAGCGTAGAGAGCATGGTATAAAAGATAGAACTAGACCCACTTCCTTTTAAAATATCGCCATTGCCAGTGATGTATAAAAAGAGAAAAACAAAAAACACCATCAATAAAATTGGCAACAACATGTAGAACATTGTCTGAGATTTTTGGCTCTTTAGCTCATCTTTTTTAGGTTTGTGTTCTGCTTTTTTCATAGCTCCGATATCGATGTTAAACCATATCGCTATAAATGTAACAAGGAGCGCCGCCATGGCATAAAAGTTATATAAAACAGAGTGCATTAAAACGCCTATGGCATCAAGATTTAGGCTATTTAGTGAAATTTGTGTTGTTATTAGCCCCAAAAGAAGTGCTCCCCATCCATTTAAGACGATAAGAGAGCTAACAGGAGCAGCAGTTGAGTCGCAAACAAAAGCTAATTTTGCGCTTGGAATCTTGTATTTGTAACAAAATGGTTTTCCAACAGCTCCTGCGATTAGAGATGTTATGGTTGACTCTATAAATATAAAAATACCTATAACATAGCTAAGCATCAAAGCAGATCGTGGAGATTTTACAACACCTGTTTTATGCTGCATAAAATCTACAAAACCATCAATGCCGCCAGATTTTTCAATCAGAGCCATAATACTTCCAACAAGAATAGCAAAAGAGAGAGTTTGCACTATCCAAGCCTCTTGTAATAGAGATACAAAGAGAGAAAATATATTTTTTAATGATGGAAAAACGGAAAAATCATTTAAGATAAATCCGCCAAGAACTATCCCACCAAAAAGTGAGAGCAGAACATTTCTACTATATAGCGCTAAGGCAATTGCTAGGAGTGAAGGAAGAAGGGAGAGTGCAGAGAGTTCTATGTCAGACCTATCAAAACTCTATAGAGAGTAAAACCAAACCTGGTCTTCCAAAAATCTCTTTATATGGCTCACAATCTTTGTGCCTAACCTCTTTAAATCCCAGTTTTTTATAGTAAAGCAGTGTCTCTAGCGAGCCAATTTCAACTATAGTTTGTGCGATTCTATAACCTTTTAGCCTTGCAGTTAAAAGACTCTTTTGCATAAGTGCTTTTAAAATTCCAACATCCATAAAGCCCTCTAACTCTTCCATGTAATCAAATACTAAAGTTCTGCTATTTAATGCAAAACCGCAAATTTCCATTAAACCAAAGTACTCACTCTCCTCAGCATTAATGCCAATCTCTTCAAGAGCACTCATAAAAGTCTCTTTAGTTATCAACCTTGGTTCATAACTTGCAAGAGAACCAACACTTTTCCCATCAATTTCTGCAATTAAAAAATTACTAAAATGACAATTTGACTTCGCCGTAGTATTTGTTAATTTTTCTAAATTTTTTAAAATCTCTTCATCATTGTTTAGTTTAAAAATCAGGTCAAAAACACCAATTTTTTTATCAGCCCTAGTACTTTGTAAAATCATTTGTGCTAAAAAAGATGCGTCAGCACTAGTAGCTTTTCTTATGTTAATACCCATAAACTTATTTCCATTTTTTTAAAATTAATCTGTTTCATATTTTGGTAATAGTAACATACTTTATGGTAAAAAACTTCTTAATTATAATAATTTCTCAAATGTTCCTTTTTGCTAATGAACAAATCATTTTAGTGGTTGCGGATGAGTTTAACTCAACCAAAGCAAAACTTCTCTGTTTTGAAAACAACAGAGCTATATTTGCGCCTATAGAGGTAAATTTAGGAGCTCTTGGGGTAGCTTTTGGAGCTGGTGAGATAGAATTTTTAAAAACAGATGCAGACCCCATAAAAAAGGAAGGTGATAAAAAAGCACCGCTTGGAATATTTACTCTTGAGTCTGTTTTTGGATATGAAAAAGATATGAATATTAAAATGCCATATCTACATGTAACGGAGGAGTTGATTTGTGTGGATGATTCAAACTCAAAATCTTATAACCAAATCATCAAAAAATCCTCAAAACTGCCAGCTTCTTATGAAGAGATGAGACGAGAAGATGCTCAATATGAGCTAGGAATTACAGTTGGACACAATAAAGAACAGATACCACAAATGGGCTCTTGCATCTTTATACATGTAGAAAAATCCAAAGATGCCCCAACTGCTGGATGCACATCTATGAAACTAGAAGATATAACAAAAATAGTCCATTGGCTTGATAAAAGCAAAAACCCAATTTTAATTCAAATATTATCTTCTCAAAAGAGAGAGCTTGCAAAACTCTATCCGCTCTTAGAGATATAATCCCTAAGAGGTTACTCTTCCTCTTTGCTCATATAATCTTTTGCCTCTATGCCCATTAATGCCAGACCTGTTTTTAAAGACAATCCAACGAGCATAAGAAGTTTAAGAAGTTTTGCCTCATCCGCTGTTCCTATAATTCTACAATCATAGTAAAATTTGTGCAGTGACGCAGCGAGTGATTTTAGATACTCTGGGAGTTTTTGAACCTGTCTTGAGATAAAAGCATCTTCTACAATTTCTGGGAGCAAAAGCGCATCAAACATAAGCATATCAGCACTCTCATCTAAGTTTTTAAGTGTTGCTGACATTATCTCATCGTGACTCAAGTCACTCTTTGCAATAATAGTTTTTATCCTTGCATGAGCATATTGAATATAAAAAATAGGATTTGAGCTATCTTGCTTTTTAAACTCTGCAAGGTCAAACTCTAGAGCTGTATCACTTTTCTTAGAAGCAAATATAAATCTAAGTGCATCTGAGCCTATCTCTTCAACTATATCACTCATTAGAATTACATTTCCAGCACGCTTACTCATCTTATAAGGTTCACCATCTTTTAAAAGACTTACCATTTGAGAGAGTAAAACTTCAAGCTTAGCGCTATCATAACCCAAAAATTCGACTGAGGCTTTTACTCTAGCTATATATCCGTGATGATCTGCACCCCAAATATTTATATAGTGATCATATCCTCTCTCAAACTTTTGGTTATGATAGACTATATCACCAGCCAAATACGTAGGACGAGCATCTTCACGAACAACAACTCTATCATCATCATCGCCCTTTAGGCTTGAAGCGATAAAGAGTTTATCATCCTTCTTATAGATACCATCCCCCATTTTAGCCATAACTCTATCCCAATCATCATACAGAGTTGACTCATAAACAAAGGTATCAAAGAAAATATTTGTATTTGCTAAATCTTTTTTGATAATCTCCATAACGCCATCTTTAGCCCATAGTGCAAGCTCTTTTTGGCGAGATTCATCACTTAGAATCTCGAGGCCAAACTTCTTTATTGCTTCATGTGCTAATGGCGCTAAATATTCGCCTCTGTAGTAACTCTCTGGGTATTTCACACTCTCATGTAGTATATTTTCTCGTCCATAAAGTTGGATTGAGAGTCCTAGTAAATCTATCTGGTTTCCAGCATCATTCACATAATATTCGGCTGTTATATCATAGCCCAAATGACGTGCTAGTCTAAAAAGTGTATCTCCGTAAACAGCGCCTCTTGCATGTCCAATATGCAGAGGTCCTGTTGGATTTGCACTGACAAACTCTAAGAGAATTTTCTCTTTTTTCTCTTGTTTTGCAAATGTTTGAGGATTTTCTAGTGCCCACGAGCCATACTCACTTAAAAAGTTTTCACTTAGGCGAAAATTTAGATAACCTTTTACAGATTCAACACGGCTAAAAATATTGTTATCTTCAAAAGAGGAGGCAATTTCATCAGCAATTTTCATAGGAGATTGCTTTAGCTCTTTAGCTAAAGCAAAAGCGATAGGAGTAGCAAAGTGACCAAAAGAGCGGTCACGAGGTTTTTCTAAAATAACTTCACGACCAAACTTTTCACGCAAAAGCGCTGACACTCGTTGTTTCAAAATTTACGCTTGTGTTGGAGTTTTTGAACTCTCTTTTGAAGCAACTTCTTCAGCAGATTCTACTTTTTTAGGAGCTTCTGTTGAAGCTGATTTTACTTCTGTATCATCATCTTCATTTTTCATTTCAGCTTTAAAATTTTTAATTCCCTTGCCAATACCCTTTGCTAATTCAGGTATTTTCTTCGCACCAAACAATAAAACAACTATCGCTAAGATGATTAAGAGCTCTTGTCCACTAGGCATTCCCATGTATATTCCTTTTGTAATTTAAGTCAGAAATTATAGCCAAATTTGCTGTAACTTCTCTTATTTTATATATCTTCCCAACTTCTGACAAAATCATTTATCTCATTGCTTGGTATTTTTACCCTTGCCGCATCGGCTATGATTCTAAGTGTTTTAGCGGCCTCTTGCAAGTTGTCATTTACTATAAGAAAGTCATATTCACTAACTCTTTGCATCTCTCTCTTTGCCATTTCAATACGACGTTCAATCACATCTTTGGTATCTGTTGAGCGAGCTTCAAGTCTTTTTTTTAGCTCCGAGAGAGTAGGAGGAGAGATGAAAACTGAGGTTGTTATATCTCCAAGGCGATTAATTATCGTTGCGTTTCCTTGAACATCTATATCAAAAATAACTAACTTTCCACTCTTTAGAGCCTTTTTCACTGGTTTTATCGATGTTCCATAATAGTTAGAATGCACAACTGCATACTCTAAAAAAAATTCATCTTCTATATCTTTTTTAAATTCACTCTCGCTAACAAAATGGTAGTGTACGCCATCCACCTCACCCTCTCTTATTGGACGAGTTGTTGTAGAGATAGAAAAGTAACACTCCCCAATATCATCAATTACCTCTTTTATCAAAGAACTCTTACCAGCCCCGCTTGGACCTGAGAGAACTAATATAGCTCCTGTTTTATGATTCACTATTTTTCACCTAAAGTTATATTTATATTTATCTTCATCCCTTTTAATGACGCTGCCACATCCTTATCCGAGAGTGCTTTTAAAAGTTTTTTAAGAGCTTCAACACCATCATCAGAATTATCGTTTGGTTTTTTTATCTCTTCATCACTATTATCAAAATCATCTTCAACTTCTTGTTCATCTTCTGCTTCAAAGAGATTCTCTTCATCAAGCTCTTCAACATCCTCTCCAATTGCAAGCTTTAAGTCTCTGCTAGTTAAAGAACCTATATTTAGTAAAATATCTTCATCTACTTCTGTCTGTAAATCTTTCTCGCTTAATGAGCTGAGTGCACTTTGTATCTGAGAAGACAAATCTTCTTCATTTAACTCAACATCTTCTTCTAGCTCTCCTATTTCATTCTCTATATCGAATTCATGAGTGTCGTCATCTGATATTAACTCTTGCGTCTCATCATCCAAAATAAAATCATCAATTTCTTCATCTTCTATTTTATCTTCATTTCTCTCTTGTGCTTCATCTTCTTCTATCTCATCTTCGTTTAACTCTTCTTTTTTATCACTCTGTTTTGTAGTTTCATCTTCAAGTAGAAACTCATCATCTTCAAAGTCATCAAGAGAATCAAGCTCTAAATCGTCATCTAAAGTTTTAAGCTCTTTAGTATCTTCTATTAGCTTATCAGTTTCATCTAAATCATACTCTAAACTCTCATCTGCTTTATTGTCTTCTAAGTCAATATCTTCATCTAGTTCTAAATCTTGCATGTCAAAATCTTGGGTTTCTGTCTCTTCTAAAAGATTTTGAACTTCTTGAAGTTCATCTTTATCTAAAATCCCATCTTCGTTTTCAAGCTCATCATCATTTTCTATATCTTGGCTCTTTGTATCATCTTTAAGCTCTACAAGAGGTTCGTCATCATCTTCTTCAATGTTATCAAAGGCATCAAAATCTTTTATATCATCAAAATCTTCAAGCCCATCTAAATCTTCTAAACTATCAACATCTTTAATAGTATCATCAATAAAATCATCTTCAAAACCATCTATCTCATCTAAGGAGATATTATCTGTTTTATCAATCTCTACTGCTCCCATCATCTT
Organism: Sulfurimonas denitrificans DSM 1251; assembly: GCF_000012965.1. Classification (NCBI taxonomy): domain Bacteria; kingdom Pseudomonadati; phylum Campylobacterota; class Epsilonproteobacteria; order Campylobacterales; family Sulfurimonadaceae; genus Sulfurimonas; species Sulfurimonas denitrificans. The sequence goes on from NC_007575.1 coordinate 1,879,713, forward strand.
CTCAAACGAGATAAGAACTTCAACTAATTCAGTTGGCAGAAATGGTTTTTTAAGTGTTTTAGTAAACTCTTCAGCGGGTGCGGCATCTCTTGTGCAGATATAAAGTGATTGAGCAAACTGAATTTTACTTCTAAGCTCATCCATATTATCTTCGCTATATAGAGCGTCATCAACAATCAAAAGATCATATTTTTTTGGCTCTATTGCTTCGATACTATCAACTGTAATTAACTCATCAGAAGTCTTTTGTACACTAAGAGTTATTAGCTTGTTAACTACTGGATTATTATTTAAAAGTAATATTTTCATTACATGTTCCCTTGAAGGCTCTTTTGACGTTATTGTATCAAAAAAACTAAAAAAACATCTCTAAAAAGTTAAAAGCCTCGACCATTTGACCTTTTATAATCAGCATAATTGCACTTATTGTAGCTATCAATACAGCGAAAGAAACCATTATTTTTATAGGAAATCCAATTACAAGAAGATTAAACTGAGGCATTGTTTTCATAAGCATTCCAAATATAATATCAGCTAACAAGCCAAGAGCAGTAATTGGAAAAGCAATCATAAAACCGACTAAAAACATATTTGACATAGCTTTGATAATATAGGTAAAGAGATTCTCACTCATCACAAAACCTCCAAGAGGAATATTTTGCAACGAGGAGTCAATAAAAAGTAGAATCCAGTGGTGCATATCTATTGCAAAGAGCATCATAAGAGCCATCAAAGATAGGAATTGAGAGATTATAGGCATTGAAATACCAGATTGTGGGTCAATTGCACTTGCCATTGAAAATCCCATCATAAAAGATATCTGCCCGCCTGCAAACGTAATTGCATTAAATGCTATTTGTAAAATAACTCCAATGGCAAGACCAAAAAGTAGTTCACTTAAAATTGCCATGACAATGCTTGGGACTGTTATGACCATTGTTAATGGGGGCATGGAAGAGTAAAAAACAATAGTGAAAAAAAATGCTAATGAAGTTTTTATACTGATTGGAATGTTATTGTGTGAAAATATTGGTACAGCAATAAATAGTGCTGCAAATCTAAAAAACAGAAGAATAAAACCGACTATATAAGTATCACTAAATACTTGCGGCCATGTCATAATAACCACTCTTTTTTCATTAGTTTACTCTTTCGAGTTCTTTGTTTAGAAGCTTATAGACTTTATCACATCTTGCAGCGAGTTCTTCATCATGTGTTACTAAAACCATTCCAGCATTATATTTTTGCAGATATTCAAAAAAGATATTCATTACCTCATTTGCTGTTGTTTTGTCTAAGTTCCCTGTTGGTTCATCTACAAATAGCAGACGTGGCTTTTTTGTTAAAACTCTAGCGATGGAGACTCTTTGTTGCTGCCCGCCTGAGAGCTCTGTAACTTTTTGCTCTAACGTGTTATCGATATGTAATCTTTTTAAAAGTGACTCATCAATCTCCTGTTTTGAGAGGATTGCTGCGACTTCTAAATTTTCTAAAGAGGTAAAACCTTTAAATAGATAGTGGGACTGAAACACTAAACCTATCTCATCTCTTTTAATTTCCCAGAGCCTTTTTTTGCTCATAGTAGAGACATTTTCATCAAAAATTTCAACACTTCCTCTGTCTGGCTTTAATAGCGTTGACAAAATATTTAACAGGGTTGATTTTCCACTTCCACTTACACCGATAATAGCAACAGACTCACCCTCTTGCAAATCAAGCGAAATATTAGAAAAAAGTTCATAGTCAAAGGTATGAGATAAGTTTTTAGCGCTTAGTAAATTCATAAGGGGATTATAACTAATTTACTTAATTAATAGTATATGTCTTCTCAAAGTAATTATAGTATTCTGTAAAATAGATTTTTTGAAGTACTCTCATGCGGAAGCAGAAGTTTATTAAGTACTTCTGAAACTTTTGTGTAGTAATCATTGCCAACGATACGACCATTATAAGCGTTTATGGCTTCTTTGTTTGAACGATGTTTTTTATAACAGTTCCATAAAATCCCAGAAGCCACATTAAGGTTTGTCTGCTCATTTAAAAGATTATGGAGTGAAATTTTTAAGCTCTTTAGTACTTCCTTGTGAACATTGTTAATCTGCATTAGCCCAATATCAAAACTTGGATAATTGTTTTGATCTAAAAAACTAATTACCTGTTTTGCTTGAGTGATATCTTTGCTATAAATAGAAACCACTTTTGTATAAGTATTATATTTTATATTTCTGCTTTGAAGCATAAGATAGAGCATATCTGTCTGCACTCTATTTAATTTTTGATAGTTTACTGAGACTACCAGTGGATTATGATTACTCTCAACTTTTGAGATAGCATAAAGAAGTCTCGGATCTATTCCCTGAGAATTGCCTGTGCTCATCCATATATTTGTAGCAGCATGTAAACCTACTACCAAAACTATCCATAGTAACCAGATTATCTTCATTCCCTCAAATTCCTTGATGCAAAACTGCTAATAAAAATATTAAAGCAAAAATAATTCCCTTTTTTAAAATTTTAAAAAAACTATTTTTTTATGCTATTTTTTTGTAAGATTATTTCTATTTTTAGCACATAAACAAATAAAAAATGCCTAAGATAGTGTAAAAATTGCGATTATTATGATATTTGGAAAAAAATTAATTAAAGGGGAAGAGCTAAGGAAAAATCCTTAACTCATTTGAGCTGCAACTTCAGCAGCGAAGTCATCAACTTTTTTCTCAATTCCTTCACCTACTTCAAGACGAACGAAATCAACTATTTCAGCAGTTCCGCCAACCTCTTTTGCAGCGGCTTCAACAGCAGCTCCAACAGTTAGTTTATCGTTAAGGACATAAGTTTGATCAAGAAGCGCAAGTTCTTTATCAAGAGTTGTATTGTCGTCAATATAGCGAGCTAATTGACCTGGAACAATTTTATCCCAGATAGCTTCAGGTTTACCTTGAGCTTTTAGAGTCTCTTTGATAGCTGCTTCAGCTTTTGCTAAAACTACATCTGTTAATTGACACATAGAGATAAATTCTGGAACATTTTTAAGAGGTTTTTTCAGACGAGCTAGCTCTTCATTCTCTTTTTTAATTGTTTCAATTCTACCTATTGTCTCATTTTGAACATATTCCGCATCAAAATCTCTATAAGATAGAGTTTTTGGCTTCATTGCAGATGCATGCATAGCAACATTTTTAAGCATTGGTCTAAGAGCCTCAGCTGTTTTTTTGCTATCACATTTAGCAGATACGATAACTGCTATACGATTATTTGAGTGAATGTAGCCGTTAATTGCAACTGTTTCGTCATCTGCTTTAATAGTTTTAAAACGACGAAGTTCTATTTTCTCACCAATTTTTACAACTGCCTCACTAAAAAATGAGCCAAATGCTGTTGATTTTAAACTCTCAACATCAGCAGGTGAAGTAGAATAAATCTCCTCTGTTGTTTTTAAAACAAGGTTTTTAAAGCCATCATTTTGAGCAACAAAGTCAGTCTCAGAGTTGATTTCAACTACTGTAGCTTGAGAAAAATCATCAGCTATTTTAAAACCAACAAGACCCTCAGCAGCAACACGATCAGCTTTTTTAGCTGATTGTGCGATACCGCGCTCTTTTAACCAAGCAGTTGCTTTTTCCATATCTCCGTTACATTCAACTAAAGCTTTTTTACAGTCCATCATCGGCGCGTCAGTAGATGCGCGCAGATCTTTTACCATTGCTGCTGTAACTTCCATAATTATACTTCCTCTGTTTCGAAATCTTCTGCAGTTATAGCATCAGCATCTACAGTAGAAACTTCTTCAGAATCTTCAGCTACAATCTCGTCTCTTCCGCCACTTCTTAATGCTTTACCTTCATTAATAGCTTCTGTCATTTCACGGCAGAAAAGTTGGATAGAACGAATAGCATCGTCATTTCCAGGAATTGGGTAAGTAATTAAGTCTGGGTCACAGTTTGTATCAAGTGGAGCTACAACAGGAATGCCTAAACAACGAGCTTCTAAAACAGCAATATGCTCTTTAACAGCGTCCATAACGAAAAGCATATCAGGAAGTTTTTTCATATTACGGATACCACCGAAATAGCTCTCTAGCTTCTCTTTTTGGCGAGAAAGCATAAGTGCTTCTTTTTTAGTCAGAAGGTCAATTTGTCCATTCTCTTGCATCTCAGAGATAACATCAAGTTTACGGATAGATTTTTGAATAGTTGGAAAATTTGTAAGCATACCACCTAACCATCTGTTATCTACGTATGGCATTCCACATGCAATTGCTGCATCTCTAACAGAAGCGCGAGCTTGTTTTTTTGTACCAACAAAAAGAACTGTTTTACCCTCAGCAGCAGCGTCCATAACAATTGTGTATGTATTACGGAAATAACGAAGAGTTTTTTGTAAATCTATAATATAGATATTTTTACGAACACCAAAAATATATTTTTTCATTTTTGGATTCCAACGACGTGTTTGGTGTCCGAAGTGTACACCACACTCTAATAAGTCTTTCATAGTTACCATATAAGGTCCTTTAAAGGCATTTAAGCCAGGTTTTTACCAGTTATCTTTAGCAATGTCGAGCAATTATTCCTTAAAAAAGGAGCTGCACTGGTTTATTTGACACATGCTTGTTAATATTTTCTGAGCATTTAAGCAAAAGAAAAATCTGCGAATTATACTAAAAAATATATAAAATTTTGCTTTTTTGTATAATAATTTTGCTCTAAGAGCTACTAAATCTATTACAATTTTTTATATAAATTTATAATATTTTAAAAAAAATATCTATTTTTAATATGGTGCTAGCTCAATATTATAAACAAGCTTTAAGGAAATTAGCCTTGAAGTAATTTTAGCTTCTCTTCTACTGCTCTTACATGTTCTTTTACTTTTACATTTTTCCAAATAGCTTTTATAACGCCCTCTGGATTTATAATCAGGGTTGAGCGTACAATTCCCATGTACTCTTTGCCGTAATTTTTTTTCAATTGCCAAATACCATACTCTTTTAACATTGCACCACTCTCATCACTAAGAAGAGTGATACTTAAATCTTTTTTCTCTATAAAATCACGATGTTTTGCTGTGCTATCTGCACTAACACCTATTATTATTGCATTTATTGAGCTAAAATCAGGTGCAGCTTCACTGAAGTCACATGCTTCGGTTGTGCATCCTGGTGTGTTGTCTTTTGGGTAGAAGTAAAGAACTACCCACTTGCCTCTTAAATCTCTTAAGCATATCTCTACATCGTCTTGATTTGGCAGACAAAAATCTGGAGCTATATTATCTATTTGAACCATTTTATACCTTTATTTAAAATTATCTACTTCTTTACCATTTATCATAGTAGAAATTAAACCGTTCTCTTGTGTTGTATCGGCAATAATAACACCAGCTACATGTAGAAGAACAAAAATCATTATGATGTTAAAAGCAGCTTCATGTAGTTCTTTTATCTGTTTTGCTACCTCTTTTGCAAGCCCCAAATCTTGATAAAAATAGATTATAAATCCACTTATGCTCATGAATAAAACCGTTGTATAGAGTAGATAATATAAGCTTTTTACACCTTTTTTATGGAGTGATAGAGAGCTAAAACTCTCTCTTTTACTCTTATCTAAAAAGAAGAGTACAATTCTATAAATAACCAAGGCTACCAACGCATATCCTAAGATAATATGCCACTCCCACATGTTATCACGAATAGTTTTTGCCAATATTTTGGCATCTTCAATAGTTATATCTGTTCCCATATCAGCTAATTTTGCCATCAAAATTTCAGCGTTTGTCTTATAGCTTAAAAAAGTTTTACGCAAAAAGACAGTTCCTAAGAGACCAAGAATAACCGCTGCATGTAACCAATGCCAGATTCTAAAACCAAGTGTATATTTCATCTAAAACTCCTCTATTAATATACAAACATCAAGAAATAGACCCAAATTCCAGTTAATGAGGTAAGAACAACTCCAACAAATGTCAAAAATCCAATTTTTCTATGTTTGCCTAATTGTAACAGCTTTTTAGCCATAAAAATAGCGACACCCCAAAATAGCAGTGTAACCAAAGAGATGAATATATGAAAAATCAGAACAAAAAAGGCATAGTCGTGAGAGACATGACTATCTTTCATAAAAGAGTCAAAGCCTCCGCCAACTCTAACACCATACTCAAAATAAAAAAGGACGATAACAGAAAAAGCAAATATAAAAATCTGCAAATAGGAGTGAATCTTGTAGTGTTTATTCCTTGCAAAAGAGATTGCAGCAGCTAAGAGAAATGGCAGAAGTGCGACAATTAACGTTACTAAATCCATAAAAAATGGCGCTCTTGTTCCTAAAAAACCATCTTCGAACATATACGCTATCTGATTATTCACTTTTGTCTCTCTTGTTTTTTTGTACATAAGCATACCACGAAGCGAGTAAAAATAAAATGACAAGAGTTATTATAGTTATCTGCTTTAAATAACTCTCAAGAAGTTCCTGATTTTCTCCTATCATGTAGCCAAGTGCAACTAAAATCGCAGCCCAAATTCCAGCTCCAAGTGCTGTGTAAATTGAGAAAACAGCTAGATTCATACGGGCAAGCCCTGCGGGAATAGAGATAAGTTGACGAATTCCTGGAATTAGTCTTCCTATAAATGTAGATATATGCCCATGTTTAGCAAAATATTCATCCATCTTTTGCAGTGCACCTTCATTTATAAAGAGATATTTTCCATATTTTTTAAGAATTTTTCTACCAAGAAAGAGTGCAAGATAGTAGTTTGTAAATGCACCAGCCATTGAGCCACTTAGTGCACTAAACATAATCATCCATATATTCATCTCTCCCTTGGAAGCCAGATAACCTGCGGGAATGAGGATTATTTCACTAGGAAATGGGATAAATGAGCTCTCTATCGTCATAAGTATAAATATGCCAAGATAACCCCAATCAAAGATGAGTTCAACTAAAGCAGTAGCTGCTTCTCTAAGCATTTAAGCTCATCACTACATCTGTTATCATCTTCTTCGCTACATCTCTACTTGAGTACTCCATAAGTGCTTTACTTTTGTCGGCTAAGTTTTGAGGCAATATTGAGAGTAGAGTTGCTCTTAAATCCTCTTCTTCTCTTTGGCACCATCCAAGCTCGTTATCTACTATAAATTTTGCATTGTGGTATTGATGGTCTGAAGCTGCATGTGGAAATGGAATAAAAAATGAAGGCAAAGCATTTGCACATAACTCCCAAAGCGTACTGGCTCCCGAGCGGCTAACTGCCAAATCTGCCCTTGCCATAAGTGATGGCATCTCTTTTGTAAACCCACACAACTCAGCTTTAACTCCAAGCTCTTCATAAGCGCTTTTTACTCTCTCATAATCTCTCTCACCAGCTTGATGGATTATTTTCACACCTCTTGCTTCAAGCTCAAGTGCCACACTAAGAGCTAAATCATTAATAGCTTTTGCACCTTGTGAACCACCTAAAAAAATGACGCACTTTATCTCATCTCTTAGCCTTGCATTTTTAAAAAAAATATCTTTTACAGGGTAGCCTTTTATAGGGGACGCTTCATCATAAGCAGAGATAAATCTCGTTGCAAATGGTTTTAAAATAGAGTTTAATTTTCCATAAACTGCATTTTGTTCATGTATGAAGAGTGGGATAAGTCTGCTAAGTGATGCAAATGATGCAGCTGCTGCTGAGAATCCGCCTACACTGTAAGTAGCTTGAATATTATGTTTTTTAAGAATTGCTCTTGAGGCAAAAAAAGCACGCAAAACAAGCCAGAGAGCTTTTAATTTACCTAAACCTCTCTGGTTTACTACGCCTGTTGTTTGCAAAAAATAGACATGACTAAATTTAGAGTTTTGTTCAAAATATTTTCTATCTTGTCCACTTGTAGAACCTATAAATATAGCTTCATGCCCATCATTAGCACAAGCCTCCACTAAAGCTTCTGCTATCATCAAATGTCCGCCCGTTCCCCCACCAGTAATGCAAAGTCTCATCTTTTTTTAATCCATTTTTGCTTTTTTTGATATCATAAGAACCATTCCAATTCCAACAGAAGCTGCAAGTATTGTAGAGCCTCCATAGCTTAAAAATGGAACGGAGATACCTTTAATAGGAGTAATTCCACTAATCCCATACGCATTTACCAAAAATGCAAATGCAAGCAGAAGTCCTACTCCTAAACTAAAGAGGTAGTTTTTTGAATCCTTTGCTCTGTTTGCAATTTTAAAAATTCTCTGAAGCATTATCATAAAGAGTAGTACAACAATAAGTACACCAAAAAATCCAAACTCCTCAGCTAGCCCTGCTAAAACAAAGTCGGTGTGAACTTCACTTAAGAATCCAAGCTTAAAAGTTCCATTTGAAAGCCCTACTCCAAAAAATCCGCCATTATGGATTGCATTTAACGAGTGTCCTATCTGGTATGGCTCCACCTCGGTTGGAACTCTAAGTTGCGAAGCAATCGCTTCTGGAAAAATCTCTAAAATATTATTTTGCGCTAATGCCCACCACGATTTTATACGCAAAATTCTATGTTCTGCTGTAAAGATAAAAAAGAGAAAAAATAGAACTGCTCCAATAAGTAGAGTCAAGAAGAATCTAAAACTGCTTCCCGCAAACATCAACATAAATAAAAGAGTAAGCCCAAGTACCACAACTTGTCCCAAATCATTTTGGACAAAGGCTATAACAAACATTGCTCCGATAAAAACAATCCCATAAGGAGCAAATCTGATATACTCCTCTTTCACGCCCATACCGCCATGATGCCCCAATTTTCTTGAAAAACTCCATGCTAAAAAATATACAAACCCTATCTTAAAAAATTCAACTGGTGCAAGAGAAAAACCAAAAATTTTTATCCATCTTTTTGCACCTCCTACTGCTGAGACTAAAAATTCTGGCAAAAACGGCATTGCTATCATTAAAATAGCCGAACCGATAAAGAGAGAAAAGCCTATTGGGGAGAGGTGCTTATCAGGATCGCCTTGCGCAAGGAGCCAAATAACAAAAATACTTAAAAATCCAAAAATTGCCTGTCTTAGTGCAAAATGAAACTGATTAAGCTCAAAAAGAAGCGTTATATAGGCAGACAGAGAGTATGTAAGAACTACACTTATACCGATAAGAAGCGCTACAGCTGTAAAGAGTTTTCTATCTGCCATGTACTTTTTACTTTATTTTGTTGATTTTTAGAACAAACTCAACTTCTGCTTTAGATATATGCAACTCTTTAGATATAGTCTCTAAACCTACTCCCTGTTTATATAGTGAAATAATTTTTTCATCATCATTGCCATGGATAGATGCTGGGATAGAGATTTGCTTCACTCCGCTCTCCAACGAGGAGAGTCTTGATTCTATGTGCCCTTCTATCATGTGGATACTCTCTTCGAGTCTTTTTATTGAGACTGAAATAGGCTTTACCATGTCATAAACTGTTCTCTCAACCTCTTGATATATCTCTTCATCGCTCATTCTGCTACTGTTTTGTTTAATATTTGTCTGCGTATCGGTTAATTTTTTCTTAAGATAAAAAATTTCTTTATTTAGCTCTTCCGCAACCGTTGCAACAGAGCGAATATTTTTATTATACTGCGCATCTTTTGTAAAAACGTAATAGAGCAGATATAAAATCATAGCTGCCATAGCGACAACTAAATACTCTATATTTATTGACTCTAGTCTCACGCTTTACTCTCTTTTGCTTCACGAATCAACACTCTCTCTCTTGCCATCAAGTAAGCATTCCACTCTCTCTCATCACGCTCATGAATCTTTGTTATTTTTGCGAGTGAGCTATCAATAGCAGTAAAAAAAACTGCTATATCACGCTTTGGATGAATAGGCATAAGTACTCTTCCATAATATTCCATGCCCTCTTCTAAAACGTTATCTCTCATTTTGAAATGCTCAAATCCAATGGATTCTATCTCTGTTTCATTTGTAAGCGAAACCCTGCTCGGCTCTTCATTTTTTAAAAATTTCTCTAATAAATCGATTTTTCTATGAAGTTCAACAATAAGATTTAAAAGTACGGGGTCAGTGTCTGATGTATCGCCTTTGCCACGTGCCAATTTTAGCCATTGATTTATCGGATCTTCATCGCTCTCACCTAGCTTATCAAACTCTCTTAAATAAGACTGAGTATCTTGTGCAAGAGGGCTAAAAACTATATTTATTGGTGCTTTTACCAAACGGACGCTCATCCTAAAACCTTATCCATCACAATTAAAATAAAAAAGAGTATGCCAAGATAACCATTTACTGTAAAAAAAGCTCTATCTATTTTTGTAAAATCTTTTCTCACTAAATAGTGCTCATATCCAAGCATAAACATACTAAGAATGATTGCATTATATGCAAAAAAACCAAGCCCTGCAACCCAAACAAAAAGAGCCCAAAAGAGTATGGCAAGAGCATGAAATAGCGCAGAAAGCAGAAGTGTTGCTTCTTCTCCGTACTTTGATGGAATAGAGTGAAGCCCCTTTTCTTTATCGAAATCTATATCTTGCAAAGAGTACAAAAGGTCAAACCCAGCAACCCAAAACATCACTCCAAAACTAAGTAAAACAGACCATGGAGTTATCTCTGCACTCACAGCTACAACACCAGCAATTGGAGCAAGACCTAAAGAGAGTCCTAAAATAACATGTGCTAAAGAGGAGAATCTCTTAAAGTATGAGTAACTGCCCAAAATAAAGAGAATCGGAAAACTAAGATAAAAAGCAAGAGGGTTGATAAGATATGCTACCGCTATAAAAACAAAACCATTTATCGCAGTAAAGAGAAATATACTAGTAGAATCAAGTCTTCCATCTACATTTGGTCTTGAAGCTGTTCGTGGATTCTGTGCATCTATATCTCTATCTGCAAATCTGTTGAGTCCCATAGCAAAGTTTCTAGCACTAAGAGCTGCGAATACTCCCAAGATTAAAAGAGTAAATCCAAACCAGCCATCAGCTGCAACTATCATAGCTATAAAAATAAAAGGCAACGAAAAGATAGAGTGTTCGAACATTACTAGTTCGTTAAAATCTTTAAGTTTATCTATATAACGTTTCAAATCCAACCTTGAGCTTTTTTTGTTTTATTTTACCCAAAGTTGATTTAAATATTGATATAATTTTTTTTATGACTCAACTAGCAATTATTGGCGCAACAGCATCTGGAAAAAGTGATTTGGCGATTAAAATCGCAAAGAAAATCGATGCTTATATACTCTCAATTGATTCACTCAGTATCTATAAAGAGATTGATATAGTCTCCGCAAAGCCATCAAAAAAAGAGCTAGAAGATATAAAACATTTTGGGATTGATTTCCTACATGTAGATGATTACTTTAGTGTAGATATATTTATAAATCTCTATAAAGAAGTTTTGCAAATATGTAAAGAGCAGAAGAAAAATCTCATAATTGTAGGTGGTACCTCTTTTTATCTAAAGTCCTTGATAGAGGGTCTCTCAGCTATTCCAAAAATATCAAAAGAGCAAGAGTTACATGTAGAGATAAAGCTTAAAAATCTACAACAATGTTATGATTTTTTATACTCCCTTGATAGAGAATATATGAAAAACATCTCTGCAAAAGACAGCTACAGAATAGAAAAAGCGCTTCTTCTACATGTAGGCTCCTCCCTTACACCAAGTGAGTGGTTTAGGCAAAATCCTCCAATACCAGTAATAAAAAATATAGATATTTTTAATATTGATGTTAGTAGAGATATTTTAAGAGAGCGAATTTTAAACCGTACAAAAAAGATGCTAGATTTAGGGCTTATTGATGAAGTCTGCCACTTAGAGAAAAAGTACACCAGACTTCCCCACGCTATGAACTCCATTGGCATAGTTGAGACTCTAGAGTATATAGATGGTTTTATATCAAAAGATGAGATGATAGAGAAAATTTCTACTCACACTGCACAGCTTGCAAAAAGACAGCAGACTTTTAACCGTACTCAGTTTGACACTATAAGAAGTGCGCCACTTGAAAAATTAGAGGATATTATCCTCTCTACTTTAGCTTAGCCTACAAATCCGCTCCAAAGCCCCTCAAAAAAGTTGCCGGCATTCTCCCCAAGAGTTTGAGTTCGGTACCCGCCCTCTTGAACTACTAGAGTTTGAATTTTAAGTGCTCCGATAAGACGTCCCATCTCTTTAAAATCTTTGGCTTCATTTGACCATGTTCCTGTCGGGTCTGATTTAGCGGTGTCAAGTCCTAAACAGATGACAAGATAAGATGGTGTGAATTTACTAATCTGCTTTAGTGCGCTTATAAGAGTACGGCGATACTGCTCAGGAGTAGTGTTTTGTGCCAACGGATAATTTATATTGAACCCTTCGCCCTCTTTTTCTCCGCACTCATCTTTAAAGCCTGCAAAATGGGGATATGCGAACTTAGGATCACCGTGAATAGAGATTGTCAAAACATCTCTGCGCTCATAAAAGATATCCTGCGTTCCGTTTCCATGATGAAAATCAACATCTAAAACTGCCACTTTTCCAAATGAGCTAAGATGATGAGCCGCTACCGCAGCCGAATTAAAATAGCAAAATCCACCCAAAGTACGACGCTCTGCATGATGCCCCGGAGGTCTAACCAATGCATAGGCTATATGAGTACCGTTAATAACTGCGTCAGCTGCCGTTACTGCACAGTCAACCGCTCCTCTTGCCGCTTTGTAAGCGTTTGCATTAAGCGGGGTGAAAGTGTCCAGTGCATAATATCCGACTTGTAACTCAATATCTTTAGGCGGTCTCGCCATATTTCTAAGCGGAAAAACAATCGGGTAAATTGATTTTCCAGGTTCTATTATTTCACATGCTCGGCGAAGATAGTCAACATAAGCACCTAAATGCACCTGTTTTAAGAGTTTATCGCTTACATGTTTAGGTTGGATTCGTAAAAATAACCCTGTTTTGTCCAGTGCTTCAAGTATGATAGGAATCCTAACAGGAGCCTCTACATAACCCAGTTCTTGAACATGATGAATATCATGCCCCTCATTTACGACTAAAATTATCTTTTCTCTCTCTTTTAACGCCACTTTTGATGTAACAGGCTTACGTATATATTTTGGTGCACGACAGATAAAATACTCATCTTTAAATGAGCGTACAACTTCGCTTATCTGAGATTTTGAGATTAAATCGCCGTACTTGCGCTCTAAAATGGCTCTAACTATTTTGTGTCCTAATTTTAAATCTATGGGCTTTTCTTGTCCAAGAGTATCCATCATAAGATAGTATAAATCCTGATCGCCGACATTAACAGGAGATGCATAAATATTGTTGATGATTGGATATACGCCGTAGCGTTCATAAAATTTCATTCTGGCAATATTTTGTTTGAGTATAGTTTCATCACTTATGATGGTAGAATCATCTACCGCACATTCAAAAAAAAGCCCTCTTACTCCAAGAAGCAGACACTCTTCTCTAATATACTCATATAACGCACTGCCTATTCCGCCGCCTGTTTTTCCAGGTGCCGTTGAGATAAGTTCAAGGTAAGCTATCTTGATATCTGGCATATGAAGAAGCATCGCAAATGCTTTAACTTTGCCAAGACTGTTTTCAACTACAAAAAGGATGGATCTGTAGTTGTACTTCATAGGATCATTTAGTTGCAATGAAATTTTAACAAGCTCCTCTTTTCTAGCAGAGGGAAATTGCTTTTTCAGTATCTCACGAACCTGTTCTATAGTGTCACGATTGCTGATGGAAGTGTTATCGAGGATTTTTCTAATTCTAAACATCAATGTCTCATCTCATTTGCGAAAATATAACATTGTAGCTTAACTCTGCTGATAAATAATTCTAAAAACAGTCTCTATAATCTCTAATTACTATTTATATTTTTAGCACTTTTTGCAAGCCCTGCCCAAGCTGAAGTTGGGTCTATATCTATCGCTTCTTGATACGCTTTTTTGGACTCATCATCTCTCCAGAGTCTCTCTAGGACACTTCCAAGGAGATATTTCTGTCTTGAGATATTATTTTTACTAAGTGTTACATCATCAAGTAGTTTTATAACTTCAAGAGCTTTATTGTAGTTCTCTTTTTGTATGTAGGCTTCATATAGTGTAAACTCAACATAAGGAGTTTGTGGTCTTGAAGCTGATGTTTTTTGAATATTTAAAACTTTATCACCATATTCAATAACTAGATTTGTATCTTTCGTCTGACTTCCAACTCCCATAACTGCAACATATCTATCTATATCTATATAATTTTCACCATAGATATTTATAAGTTTTGCGATTGATTCAATCATCTTTTGGCTATTTTCTAGTCTCTGATATGTGTCAAAGAGATTTCTATAAACATCTCTGTAAGGGGACTCTTTATCTTCGTCTATTAGTATTATGAGCTCTTTTGAAGCCTCTATAACATTGCTATAGTTACCAGTTGCAAAATCTATCTTGATATATCTGTATAGCCATTTTTTTCTAAGTTCTAAATCTTTAGATTTTATATTTCTATTCGCCATCTTTTTAGCAAGCTCAAAATCGCCTCCCTTCATGGCACACTCATATATACCATCATCCCACTGGCTTGAGAGTTCAATGTTATATTTAGATGAGATAAGAAGTACCTTGTTACACTCTTTTTCTTTTAATGATAACTCCATAGTACCAATAGCTGCATCTGTTATTAGTTCAGGCACATCACCATACTCTACTTTGTCTAATTTTGCAATTTTTTCTTCAAGAGAGAGAGCTTCTTTAAACATCTTCTGCGCTATTAGAAGCTTTACCTTTTCATAAAGTGCCTTGTCACCTATTCTATCTCCAGTGTACTCATCTATCAACTTATTATATGTATCAAACTTATTTGTTGTGTTATCATCATTTACATCAAAAAAGAGTGAATCTTTTGCAATTTTTACATCTGAGAGATAGATGCCATCAGGAAATTTTTCTACATATATATTTAGTGCAACTAGAGCATCTTTTTTCTTAGCTGATTGACTAAGCCAGATACCTACATTTTTTACAAGTTCTTCATACTCATCTTCCGTAGCTTCCATATTTTCATAAAGTGCTTTTGCTATTGTAGCAGCTGTTATAAAGTCATTGTTGTCTAAAAAATCATACATCATACTTGTTGAATCGACTTTGTCTTCAATAAAGTAGCTAGGTTTTACCAGAGCTATTTTTTCTATATGTTTTGCTGCTTCACTCATCTTTGCACTTGCAATTAATACTCTGCTTAACTTAAATGCTGCGACTACTGCAATATCTATATTGTCTGTTTCGCTCAACGCTTTTTCATATAATACTTGAGCCTTTGAATTGTTACCAGATTTCTCTAGAACCTCTGCCATATAGATATATCCCCATTTTGCATAAATAGAGTCATAATGCTCACTAAAGAGCCTGTCATAAAAATACTCTGCATCACTATTTAATCCGATTTTATTGTAAGCTCTTGCAATTAGGGAGAGTACTTCAGCAACATTTTCATCAGATGAGTAATCTCTTAAGTAATCTTTTGCAACTTCTACAAGCTTATCATTATCATTTAGTTTTGCGTGTGATCTAATCTTATAAAAAAGTAGTTCTGCTCTAAATAGCGAGGTAGGATACTCTTTAATAACATCATTACATAAATCAAGTGCAAACTCATAATTTTTGTCTTCATACAATTTTTTTATTTTTATATACTCTGTTGCATCGCCTACTCTTTTAATATGTACTGGATTTCCCTTGATATCTAAACTTCCAACATATGGGAATTTTTCTACATGTGATGTATATGGAATGTTTATGGAGAGAGGATTTTTTTTATTTTTTTGTATATATGGAATATCATCTTTATATCCAACTATCATCCAATGTCCAGATAGTTCTACATTTGCATTAAAGAGTGTCTCCTCTTTTGTCAAATTAAAAACTATAGGATAAAGCTTCATTTTTTGAAATGGTTTGATTATCAAGAAAAAGGTATTTTTTTTTACTTCACTCTCAATTTCAAAAAAACTATTTTGAATTTTTTCTATCTTTTGTGATGGAAGCTTGGAAAAAGCACAAACAATTTTTGTTACATTCTCAAAATCATCTTTAAACTCTTGACATAAAAACTTATCATTATGATTTAGATGAAGTGTAGAATAGGCTTGATGACTCTCTTTTGCACTTTGAAGAGATATCTCAAGAGCAAAAATCTTTAAAGCAAAAAGGAGAAGGAGTACTATTTTAAACAAATGCTCCCTCCTCCTTTATATAAAAAATATATTCTATTAATATCCGCTATTATATACAAAGAGCGTAACAAACTCTATGAGCTGATTTACTGCGACAAAAGCAAAAATAGTTCCTATAGCAGCAATACCAATAATTGTTTTAAGCGGAAGTGTTGCGTTTGCACTATATACATGTCCATTGTTTTCTACAACTGGATCTTTCATAAACATGTAAACTATCAGTTTTAGGTAGTAGTAACCTGCGATTGCTGAGTTAAGAGCCATAATTAGAGCTAAAACTGTGTAGCCACCAGTAATAGCAGAACTCATGAGATACATCTTGCCCCAAAATAGAGCAAATGGTGGAATACCTGCCAAACTTAGCATAAATAGAGCCATAATAGAAGCTGCAACTGGCGATGTTTTAACCATACCAGCAAACTTATCATAACTATGATCTGATTGTTGATGAGCAGGAAGGTTTTTTTGTCTGCTTATCCAAAGCATAGAGAATGACCCTAAATTAGTAAAACTAAAGAGTATCCAATACAAAAATAGTGCACTATTTGATTGTGTAGTGCCTATTAGTATCGCAGCCATTACAAAACCAGCATGTGATATTGAGCTATATGCCAGCATTCTTTTAACATCGCTTTGAACAAGTGCCCAGATGTTTGCCATAGTCATAGTTACTACAACACCCATATATAAAATAACCTCTAACCAAACAACCCCACTGTGAATTAAAAATTCAAAGAGTCTCATGGCTACTATAAATGCAGCTATCTTTGGAACAATTGACATATAACCAGCTAGTGCAGCTGAACTGCCCTCATAAACATCTGGCGTCCATGTATGAAATGGAACCATTGAGAGCTTAAAGCCAAACGCCGCAAGTAAAAAGACAACTCCTACAAGAACAAAGCCTATGTCCGCATAGTTGTTAGCTGTTAGAACTGTTGCAATTTGATTGATTTCAACTGAACCAGTAAGAGCATAAAAGACCATTGAACCGAAGCTGAAAAATCCAGCAGCAAGTGCACCCATTGTAAAGTATTTTACAGCTGCTTCAAATGACTTATCGCGATTGTGCATTGCTATTAGAGTGTAGAGTGCTAGTGAAGCTGTCTCTAAACCAACAAATATCAAAATTAAGTTATCTGTTGAAACCATAAATTGGAAGCCTGCAATCATAAACAAAAAGAGTGCGAAAAATTCAGGATATGAGAATTCGTGAAATCTCTTATGTGTAAGTGCTAATGGTATAAAGAGCATAGAAGCCCCAACGATAATAAACTGAGAGAGTATTGCCAAACCATCAATAAGCATCATATCAAATACGCCCATGATTGTTCCATTATTAGCAAATACGCCAGCAGAATCTACTAGTGCAACAAAATCAACTCCCAATATTAGAAGGCTTAGCATTACATACAAAGACTTATCTTGCTCACTCTTAAATAGATCTATAACTATAATAAAAAGTGCGCCAATAATTGGAATCAACATTGGCACAAGAGTCATTAGATTTAATGACTCAATTGATACATTTACAGGTGATAACATTAGTGTGCCTCCCTTTGCGATTTACTAATAAGCTCCATCTCTTTATTGACATTTGGTATTCTTAATTTTGCCTCTTGCGTTAAAGATTTCTCATGCATTAAAGTAACAACTCCCTCAACGCTTTTGTTTATTGGCTCTAAAATTGGTTTTGGATAGATTCCAAGCCAGATAGTAATAATCGTTAGTGGAATAAGTGCTAAGAGCTCTCTTTTGTTTATATCTGGGAGATTTCTGTTCTCCTCATGAGTCACAACTCCAAAGAACATCTTTTTATATGCAGATAACATGTAGATTGCACCAACTATAATTGCAGTCCCTGCAAGGAGTGTTAAGATGTGTGACTGCTTGTAAAAGCCGAGTAAACTTAAAAACTCTCCAACAAAGTTTATAGTAAGAGGCAGACCCACAGAAGCCATAAGCATAATTCCAAAGATGGTTGCATAACGAGGCATAACCGAAGCTAAACCGCCAAATTCACTCATTAGTTTTGTATGTCTTCTGTCATAAATTACACCGACAAGGAAAAAGAGCGCACCAGAGACTACTCCATGAGCTATCATTAAAAAGATTGAACCTGTAATACCCTCAACGTTAAGTGCAAACGTTCCCAAAATAATTACACCCATGTGTGATACAGATGAGTAAGCAACAACCTGTTTAATATCTTTTTGCGCATAAGCAACCATTGCAGTATATATAATCATAATAATTGCTAAAACTGCTATTGGATACATAAAGTAAACTGACGCATCTGGAAAAAGTGGCAAAGAGAAGCGAATAAACGCATACGTACCCATTTTAAGAAGTATTGCCGCAAGTATTACTGAACCAATAGTAGGTGCCTGACCGTGAGCGTATGGTAGCCACGTATGGAATGGAAACATTGGAACTTTGATAGCAAAACCAAAGAAAAAAGCAATAAAGAGCCAATTTTGAAATGATTCTGGAAGTATCAGACGGTACCAGTCAAGAAGTGCAAAACTCCACTCTCCTGTTGCTTGATAGTAAAAATATGCCATAAATAGCATACCTACTAACATGACAAGCGAGCCTGCAAATGTATATAGGAAAAATTTAACTGAAGCATAAATTCTAAGCGGTCCACCCCACGCACCAATAATATATAACATTGGTACAAGAGACAACTCCCAAAAGAGATAAAATACAATAGCATCAAGTGCAACAAAGACACCAACCATAGTCATCTGCAAGAACAGAAGCGTAATAATTAGGTTTTTAATATCTTTCATCTCTCCAAGTGAAGCAATTCCTATCATCGTAAAGAACGCCGCTAGTATGATAATAAACAGAGAGATTCCATCAACACCAACTATATAGTTGATACCAAAAGCTGGAACTAATGCAATCTGTTCCATAAACTGCATACCAGATAGAGTAGAATCAAATGCAAACCATAGCCACATAGCAAGTCCAAACTCAATTGTAGCAACAGCTACACCATAAGAGCGTATGCTGTTTTTGTTAACTACAAACCCAAGAATACCTGCTAAGGCTGGGAAGAAAATTAAAATCGATAATATATGATCTAGCATACGTTAAACTCCTAAACCTGAGAGAATTGTCTTAATTTCTCCAGAATATCTAGCCGCTAGTCCAAAAACTACAGCTAGTGATAGTAAAGCAACAGTTCCTGCTACCATCCATTTTAGCATGGTAGAAAGATTTCCACTCTGCATAACTCTTGTTGTATTTCCTGTTTTATAAAGTATATTTGCCATACCATCAACAGTTCCATCTACAATTTTTTGGTCTATTTTTGTCCAGAAAACTTCTGATAGCTCTCTATATGCCTTAACTATATACTGTTCATAAAAATATGGGATGTAGTATTGGTTAATAAGAAGTTTATATACAAAACTATTCTCCATTTTAGAAGTTCCATCTGGTACTTTTATATCTTTTTTTGTATATTTTTTATATGCATAAAAAATTGCCAAGGCAACAAGAAGTTGAGTTCCTATTGTCATAATCCAGTAAGTTGCAGCAGAGTGAACATGGTACTCAGTAGAAGGTAAAAGCTGCGTAACCATCTCGAAATATCCAGCTTTGAATGCTCCTGCAATAATTGCTAAAAGAAGAAGTGGACTCATAGCTATTAACATAAACTTGTACGCTTCATGTGGATGAATACCAAATAGTTTGTATCTCTCCTCTCCGTGGAATATTAGTGCAACAAGTCTAAATGAGTAAAATGCTGTAAGCGCTGCAGTAAATAGAAGCACTGCGTAGATTACATAGTGATGATTAACAAAAGCTACTTCCAAAATTAAATCTTTTGAGAAGAATCCAGCTAGCGGAAAGATTCCAGCGAGTGCCACTGAAGCTATGGTCATCATTAAAAATGTGCCCTTCATTACCTTGTTTAATCCACCCATTTTAAACGGATCCAACTCATCATGCATAGCATGCATAACATTTCCTGCACCCAAGAATAGAAGCGCTTTAAAGAATGCGTGAGCCATAAGGTGAAAAAGTGCTACCCAATAAGCTCCAAGCCCAGCAGCAGCAAACATATAACCTAGCTGTGAGAGTGTAGAGTATGCAATAACTCTTTTCATATCACGATTAACTAACGCCATAGATGCTGCAAAAAGAGCAACAAATGCTCCAAGACTTGCAATAAATAGCCCTACATTAGGGATTAGCTCATAAAGAGGGCTTGAGCGAACTACCAAATAAACACCAGCTGTAACCATAGTTGCTGCGTGAATTAGCGCTGATACTGGAGTTGGTCCCTCCATAGCATCTGCTAACCAAGTGTGAAGTGGAAACTGTGCAGATTTACCCATAGCTCCAATAAATAAGAAGATTCCTATCCATGTAATAGTAGCAGTATCAAGTGATGGCATTGCTGCAAAAGCACCATCATATTGTAGTGTCCCTGTGTTCCAGTAAACCAAGAAGATGCCAATTAACATCCCAAGGTCAGCAATACGATTCATGATAAACGCTTCATTAGCTGCCCAAGACGCACTCTCTTTGTGATACCAAAAACCAATTAGTAACCATGAACAAAGCCCTACACCTTCCCAACCGATAAAGAGACCTGCAAAGTTATCACTCATAACAAGTATCATCATAGAGAAAACAAAAGCAGAAAGGTAAGAGAAGAATCTGTTAAAGCCTTTATCATGGTCCATATAACCAATAGCGTAAACATGAACAACAGTTGAAACCAATGTTACAACCATCATCATAACCACGCTTACCTGATCAACTACAAAGCCAAAAGGAATATATAAATCTCCCGTAGCCATCCATGTCATCATCTCTACATGTAGCGTATGTCCTGTTGTAAATACTAATATTAGTAAAATAGTACTGCTAATAAGAGATACCCCAAGAAGCGCACTAGGTACAATTCCAGCTATTTTTGTCTTTGGTGAAGCCCCAAAAAGTGCTGCAAACAAAGAACCAACAAGTGGTGAGAAAAGTGCTGTATATAAAAATAGTTCCATATCTTATCCTCTCATCGTTGACATATTGTCAAGGTCAATATTGTTATGTTTTTTATGCCATACAATTAAAAGCCCAAGCCCTACAGCAACCTCTGATGCAGCAATTGCTATTACAAAAAATGCAAACATCTGTCCAGTCAAATCACCATAATAGTGTGAGATTGCAGCAAAAGAGATATTTACTGAATTTAGGAGTATCTCAGTTGCAAAAAAGAGCATAAGTAGATTTTTTCTTCTCATAACCCCAACTAAACCTATAGCAAAAAGTATAGTTGAGAGTACAAGATAGTGATTTAATCCAATTTCCATCATAGGTTCACCTTTTTATCTTCTTCTTTCATCGCCATAAGCTCAGAATCACTCATAAGAGTAAGAGAGAGATCCATCTTCTTTCCTGCAAGAACGATTCCAGCAATCATTGCCACTAACAACATTACTGCGGCTACTTCAAAAGGTACAAGATACTTTGTAAAAAGCACCATACCAACTTCTTGAACATTCCCCACACCCTCACTCATAGGATAGAGCGCTTCTATATTGCTTCCTACTATTGGAGCTGCAACGATAATAACTACCATAAGTGCCGCTAAAGAGCTAAGACCGATAACTATCGCTTTATTTCCCTGCTTCTCTTTTACCTCTCTTGTTGTATCAAAGAACATCATACCAAAAGCATAAAGCGCCATAACAGCACCAGAGTAAACAACTATTTGGACTGCACCCAAAAAGTCAGCACCTAAGATAAAGAAAAACGCCGATATAAAAATCATTCCAGCTGCAAGTGCTGAGAGGGCATATAACGCTTGTGACGTTGTTACCGCAATATAGAACATTGCAATTGTTAAAAAAGCGAAAAGATAAAATGCTATTGCTTCAAACATAACCAAACTCCTTAATAAGCTAGAGGTGTTTTTTTAACACGCTCATCTTCATGTGGTGTAATTGCACCAAAACCTTCAAACTCTTTTTGAGTTCCTGCTTTCATCTTATCAAGAGGAGTGAGCATATCTTGGTACATTATAAAGTGCTCTCTTTGATCACTTGCATTCTCATACTCTCCACCATGGGTAATTGCAAGTTCTGGGCAAACTTCAGCGCAGTATCCACAAAAAATACAACGACCCAGATTGATACTGTATTCTGTTACCTCTTTACGAGAATTTTCATCTAATTTTGTATCAATTCTAATACAGTTAGATATACAAATCTTCTCACAAAGCCCACACCCAATACATCTCTCAGTGTCTGATTCCCAAAGTCTCTTCATCTCATGAACAGCTCTGTATCTTGGACCTATTGGCATCTTCTCAAGAGGATACTGAATCGTGTGAATATCAAATCTTATCATCTCACGAAGAACTACCCAAAGACCAACAAACAACTCACCTCTGATTGCTCTTCTTAGCGTTCTTGTAAATTTGCCCCAGCCATCAGTTGGATAAGGGGCAATATCTACCATGTAGTACTCACTACTTAATTCAGTTACATTTCTATTATTAAAATGTTCTTCTATATGTTCATTATGCATCTCTTCCCCTTACATCATTACAATAGCTGTGATAACTATATTTATCAATGCTATTGGCATTAAAACTTTCCAACACAACCACATCAATTGATCTGGTCTGATATCTGGCCAAGCCGCTCTTGTCCATAGGAAGAAGAAGAAGAAAAATGCGACTTTAGCTAGTAACCCAAGTGCTCCCAAGAGGCTTCCATCTCCATATCCACCTAAGAAAAGAAGTGAAATTACAAAAGAGATAAAGAACATATTTGCATACTCACCGATGAAGAAAAGTCCCCATCTCATACCAGAGTACTCTGTTCCAAATCCATCAATAATCTCATGGTCATTTGCTATTAAGTGGAATGGTGTTCTTCCTGTCTCAGCAAAAGCTGCTATCCAAAACAGAATAAACGCAACTGGTTGAGTCCACACTATCCAACTTGTAATTCCAGCTGATTGATACTCATTAAAATCAATCAGTGACAAAGAGCCAACCATCATAATAGGCGCTAAAATAGAGAGTCCAGTAACTACCTCATAAGAGATAAATACAGCTGCGCCCCTTGCCGCTGAGATAAGTGAGAACTTATTTGCAGAAGCCATACCACCAAGAAGCGGACCATAAAGACCAACTCCCATGATTCCTAGTATGTATAAGATACCAATATTTATGTCTGATACTATTGGATGGACTTCGTATCCAAAAATTGTAAAAGATGGTAAAAATGGAATTGCAGCAGCTGCCATAAAAGCTGTTGCTGCTGTAATTACTGGTGCAATTTTAAAGATTCTCCCCACAACATTTGTAGGAACAATATCCTCTTTTGTGAAGAGTTTGATACCATCAGCTGCAACTTGCAACAATCCAAAAGGACCAACGTTTACAGGTCCAAGACGGCGCTGCATAAATGCAAGAACCTTTCTCTCAAAGTAGGTTCCAATCCCAGCTAATGCTGAGAATATCAGTACAATAACGACGATTTTTATTATCGTCTCTATAAAATATGACGCTTCCATATATTACACCCTTTCAATCGAAGCTGTTGCAAAGCGGTATGAGCTAAACAGCGCCTCTGAATTTAATTTAGAATCAAAAGTCGGCAGAACTATAATATCCCCGCTTATTTTGTTATCACTAACTATGCTTGCTACAAGTTCACCGTTCGCACTCTTAACTCTCACGGTCTCTCCTTCATTAAAATCAGATTTAGCCAAGAACTCTTCACTCATATAAACACCACTTACCTCATCAAGATTTGTAGTTTTATGCGTAAATGGAGTGAACTGTCTAACTGGATTTGCCAGATAAATCAGAGTTCCCTCAAGTTTTGTATCACTAAATTTCTCAACACTCTCATCACCACATGTAGATACTGCAATATTTTCAAGCAGGTATCCACGACACTCTGTGCCATCATTCTCATAATGGTTTGGTAACTCATCAAAATCTTTTGAGATAAACCCGCTTTTTGTTGGAAGCATTTTTGTATATTCTATTACATGTTGTGCATCAAAACCTAACGCATTTGCAATATCATTAAGTTCATATCCATTATAACCAATAGCCGCATTTGTCGGGTTTACTCTTTTATTTATGCTTGTTAGAGTTCCCTCTTGTTGATTGATTGCAGGCATATCCAAATCTCCATCGCCTAAAGCTGAGAGTGTAAAGTCTGCTTTAGTGTTGTAACCAATAGCATAAGAGCCAATTTCATCATCAAGTTCACAAATAAGTGCTACTCCAAGAGAGTTCGTAAGAGTAGGAATCATTGTTACTTCAAATGCACTATATTTCTCTATCAATGCCAATAAGCGAGCAAGATTTTTTGAGTTTGGATGTGTATATAAATCTGGTCCAGCAATTAGAGAGAAACTATCTTTTTTAGCCAAGTTTTTTTCTAACTCTTCCATAAAGTTCTCTTTAGCGCCTAAAATCTCTAAAAGGGCGTTTTCATCAACTTCAACCTCTTTAGAGATTTTTTTAGGAACCATTTTTTTCTTCTCTTCTTCAACCTCTTCTTCTTCGCCACTCTCTTCATTTTTCTTCATAACTTTAACTATTTCAGTAATCTCTTCTTTGATTATCTCTTCAACAGTTATAGTTTTTTTCGAGTGAAATGATGCTAAGTACTCAACTATCTCAGATGGAAGTTTCTCTTTATCTGCAAATAAATCAAGGATTAGATAAAGGACAACTTCTTCTTGAAGTGGAGCATGATACATAGTCATTATACTTTTGCCAAGCCCCTCAATTACTGGGTCTTTTAGAGGATGAAAATATAATCCAGCACCTTTATTTACAGTCATAGAGTTATTTAGAGCATATCTCGCATTTGGGTTATCGCTCTTTAGAGCTGTTCCCACTGAGATAACAAAGTTTACATTATGAGTTGCTTCTAAGTCATAACCATAAAGTTTAGTACCACTAATTTCGCTGTAACTGTTTAAGAATCTCTGAAGCGCTTTTGCCTCTTTGTTTACAAGTTTATAGCCAAATTTCTCTTTAAGAGCTTGAAGAAGGTAAGCTTCTTCGTTTGTAATAGTTGAAGTAAATTTTAGAGTATCCGCTTTTTTAAATGCTTCTACTGCTTTTTTAAATGCTACTTCATCTTTAGCGTCCACTACATTTTGATAGTCAAAACCGTATCTTCCAGCGCCGCAAAGTGCAACATAGTTCCACTCATTCATAACACGATAAATTTTTGCCTCTGTGTTATCAATGCTTGTATGTTTTACATCATAACTTATTTGGCATCCCGCAGAACAGTGTCCACAAGTTGCAGGAATCTGCTTTAATTCCCACGCATTAGATTTGTATATAAAGTGTGTGTCAACAAGAGCGCCAACAGGACAAACAGCAGCACACTCGCCACAACTTGTACAATCAAGCATCTCTTCGCCGCTTGTAAGCCCAATAAGAGATTTGTTGAGTTTATTCCACATCGCATAAGCGTCTTTTGGCATACTCTCTTTATACTCAGCTTCAAGTGCATCAGCACCACGCGCAACTGTTTTTAGAGCGTTATCGCCTATCATATCTTTACATGTAGTTACACATCTCTCGCATACGATACAAAGACCTGGGTTGTAGTGGATATGACCCCAATCTATATCTTTTCTATTGACATCTTTAACTGCATAGTGTTGAGCATCAACGCCCATCTCTAAAGTGTAATTTTGAAGTTCACACTCGCCAGACTGATCGCAAACACCACACTCAAGAGGATGATTAACATCATACACTTCCATGATAGCACGGCGCTCTTTTATGATATTTTCAGTAGAAGTAACAACGCTCATACCCTCTTTAGACTTTGCATTACATGCATATACCTGTTTGCCATCAGCCTCAACTAAACATAATCTACACGCAAGTGTAGGGCTACATCTAGTTAGATAGCAAATCGCTGGTATAAAGATATCATTGGCACGAGCGGCATTTAAAATATATTCACCCTCTTGTGTCTGTATCTCTCTTCCATCAATGTTTATTGTAATTTTACTCATTACACTACTCTCACTATTTTGGATTTTTCAAATCTGTATCTACTAGCATCTACACTAATATCAAATGTAGGATTTAGAGCTACAGTTCCTTTTAGCTCATTATCTACTCTAAACTCTCTTGTAATTTTTGTAGAGCCATAACTTATCTCAACTCTATCCCCATCACTTATCTTAGCAGCAACTGCAAACTGCGCAGAACCTCTTAAGAGGTTCTCTTTAGGGAGTTGCTTGGTTTTTGCCGTATAGTTGTTAAACTGAAGCACTGGGTCACACTGATAGATTATAGTTCCATTAAATTCAGGCATATCGTCAAGCTCTTGGATTTTGCCATCAACTCTGCACTCAACTTCATCAAGGATATAGCCTCTGTTATCTTCGCCAAGAGGAGATAAAAAGTTTTCTAAATCATCAAAAGCTATAGCTTTAAATCCAGAACTGACGCTTAACTCTTTTGTATAATCAATTGTCTCATCTTTAATTATATCAAATGCTTTTGCAATATCATTTAGAGTATATCCATCAAAAGTTAGCGCAACATTTGTAGGAAGCACTCTATTGTCTATGCTAACAAATGTTCCCTCTTGTTGATTAAGGGCTGCAATAGCCAAATCTGCGCCTTCAAGTGAAGAGATAACAAAAGAGCCTTTTGCGTTATAACCAACAACATCAGATATATTTTCATCAACATTCAAAGAGTTTATAAGTGAGACACCAAGAGTATTCACTTCACGAGGAACAACAACTAAAGAGAAATCACTATACTTTTCAATAAGCGCTGCTAATTTTGCAATGTTGTTTGAGCGCTCATGAGCAATAAGATCATTTCCTATAACAAGAGTACGTCTAGTCGCTCTTGCAAAAGATTTCATCATCTGCGAGAACTCTTCTTCACCGATATTTGTCTCAGCATAGATATATCCCAAGTCCAACTCATCAAAAAATGCTCTCTCATCATCATCCAATTGCGCATCACTTAAAAGAGCGTTTGCCAAAAGTGCCATTACACCCTCTTCAGTGCCTACTTCATGCTTCATCATCTGAGTTATAACATTTTGCATTAAAGTATCTTCCATTGGATGTGTATATACTATCTTTGCACCGTTATGCTTTGAAGCTGTTGTAAGCGCATATCTAACACCTGGATTATCGGTTGCGATTCTGCTTCCAATTACCACAACGGCATCTGATTGTTTTATTGCATCAAGAGAGCCACTGTGGTGAAGTTTTCCACTTACAGAGCTGTATGAGCGCATAAATGAAGCGAACTTTCTTGCATCCTCATTGAAGAGTTTTATCCCAAGTTTTGCTTTTAAAAGCTCCAGTATATGAGCCTCTTCGTTTGTTATCATAGAAGAGAAGCGAATTGCTTTTGCACTTTTTATTGCTTCTATAGCTTTATTAAACGCACCTTCGTCTCTTTTAGCCTTGTTGTCAAAGTCAAAACCAAAGCGCCCTGCTCCACAAAGAGATGTAAATTCAAAGTTATTTTTTACTCTGTATATCTCATCATCTCCATTTATAGAGCTGTGTCTTGTCTCATACTCTAGCGGACATCCAGCTGAGCAGTGAGCACATGTAGAAGGTACACGCTCTAGCTCCCACGCATTTGCTCTGTATCTAAAACTACTACTTGTAAGTGCTCCAACTGGGCAAACTGCAATACACTCTCCACAAAAAGTACAATCTAAGAGTTCAGAGTTTTTTGGAACGATTATAGAGTTATAACCACCAACTTTTATCTCAATAGCATCATCTCCGATAACTTCATTACATACATGTACACACTTTTCACACATAATACAAAGAGATGCCTCGTAATCTATGAGTCCCCAATGCTTTATTGGACGGAGCTGATCACGAGCTGAGAAATCTTGATGACCTACGTTAAACTCTAAAGTTTTGTTTTGAAGGTCGCAATCTCCAGATTTATCGCAAACACCACACTCTAATGGATGATTTACATCATAGAGCTTCATAATGTTTACTCTCTCATGATTTAGCGCTGCACTCTGTGTTGTTATCTCTACACCCTCAACTGGTGGTGTGTTACAACTAAGCACAAATCCATCCATACCACTAGCCTCTACAACGCACATACGACAAGATGCACATGGTGTAGTCTTAGATATATAACACATTGTAGGAATATAAATTCCATTTTTGCGAGCAACGTTTAGTATAGTCTCGCCTCTTGAAGCAACGACTGAGACACCATTAATTTTAAAATTAATCTCTTTTTTCATCTCACCCATCCTCTTATGCCTGTACCATTGCTATGTAATAACAACGCATACAGCGTTCAGCTTCGCTCATAGCCTCTTCTTGCGTGAAGCCTAAGTTTACCTCTTTGTTGTTATATTTTCTATCTTCAACTTCAAGAACTTGGCTATGTTGTCTTGGAACTCCAGCAAGCCAACCTGTAACTTTCTCTTTTTTATCGTAAACTCTTAGTTTTCTTAAATGGTCTTCCATAATTTCATCGTCACTCAGAGTTACTTCACCGCTTTGAACATATCTAGCCATAACCGAAGCTGCTCTTTTTGCTTGACCAACTGCATTTACAATTGTCATTGGGCCATATTCACAATCCCCTGAAGCAAAGATGCCTTTTCTTGAAGTCATATAATCCTTGCCGTTTGTTTTGATAGTAGCCCAAGAAGTCTTCTCAATCTCCCACTCTTGAGGAAGAAGTTTCAAGTCAGCTGATTGAGAAACTGCAGGTATAAGATAATCCGCTTCGATTACATAAGAAGCGCCCTCAATCTTAACAAGCTCTGCACGTCCTCCATTTGGGTCTGGAACTAGTTCAAACTTATCTACGAGTAAAGATTTTAAGATATCTTCTTCATCTATCATCTCAGCAACTGCTGAGTGAAAAAGAAAC
This sequence comes from Sulfurimonas denitrificans DSM 1251, assembly GCF_000012965.1. Classification (NCBI taxonomy): domain Bacteria; kingdom Pseudomonadati; phylum Campylobacterota; class Epsilonproteobacteria; order Campylobacterales; family Sulfurimonadaceae; genus Sulfurimonas; species Sulfurimonas denitrificans. Next base: position 1,908,828 of record NC_007575.1, read on the forward strand.
TCCACACCCTCTTCAACTGCCTCGTGATACTCTTCGTAAGTTGTGTTTTTGATGATAGTCTTCTCATCTCTACGGTATATCATGTAAACTTTTTTAGCGTTTGCACGTATAGCACATCTTACAACGTCCATAGATGTAAATCCGCCACCAACACAAACAAGTGTTTTTCCAGTTAAATCAAGATATGGAGTTGTTAGTAAATTTTTTTCTTGATCCTCTTTTGAGATTGCATATCCATACTTATCATAAAGGTTTACTTTATCTAAGAAGTCGATTGCACCCCAATAACCTTTGATTTCAAATCTCTCATTATTACAATAAACTTTTTTAGAGATTCTTGTTCCAGTTGCAACCATAACAGCGTCATATTCACTCTCAAATCTTCTCATATCATCAGCGTTAATCTTGCTATTTACTATAAAATTAACACCCATATCTTTTACGCATTCGATATCTTTGTTGTATTTATCAATTGGCATCCTGTACTCAGGAACACCAACAGCAACCTCTCCGCCAAGGACTGGAAGCTCTTCATATACATCAACTTCAATACCCTCAGCTGCCAAATAATAAGCAGTTGTAAGCCCAGCAGGACCTGCACCAATAACAGCAACTCTCTTGCCATTATTAGGTTTCTTCTGGATAGGGTGGAAGAAATCATATCCATGATCAGTCTCCCAATCAGCTCCAAGACGCTTCAGCGCCATAATCGAGATAGGCTCATCAAGGTTTGTTCTTCTGCATGCATCTTCACAAGGGTGCGGACAAACACGACCGCAAACATGCGCCAGAGGCATTGTTTGGCGAGTTGCCATAAGTGAATCGTCCATTCTAAGGTCGCGAACTCCCTCAATATATGCAGGAATATCTACATGTGATGGACAAGCATCTGTACAAGGCGCAGTTATTTTAGCGATATATGCGATAGATTCGCTATAGTGGATTGATGGTTTGTGCTCATTAATGCACTCTAAAAAAACATGCTCAAAATGTGTCATCAAGTCAAGAATAGGGTTTGGAACAGTTTTTCCAATCTCACATTTTGAAGTGATTTGCATACTTTTACCAATCTCTCTTAAGTGGTCTAAATCTGCTACACTGCCTTCACCACGAGCTATTTTATCAAGTTGATCATATAAAATTCTGCCACCCCAGCGTCCAGGCGCACATCTTCCACACGCTTCAGAGTACTCTTGATATTGCGCTGCGTACTCCATAGCCAAACGGATAACATCTACATCTTTATCAAAAAGTGCAACGCCATCCCAGCCTATAAAGGCTTTTGATTCACGGTGACTATCATACTGTGCTGGTAGATTGTAAGCTGACTCTTTCCACTCCTCTATCGGCGTGTTGATGTTGTTTACAAACTCACCGTTCCAAGTAGAAAAATATACTTTGCTCAAAATTCAAATCCTATCTATTTTTTTGTAACGATAGTCCAGTCGACTTCGTTGAACTTTAAAGAGTTAAGCAACTCATATCCGCACTCTTTTACTAAATCCGCAGATCTTTGAATTGGAGTAAAATCTCCAATCTCAAAAATGAAAATTGCCACTTCTGCAGCTTTATGAGCTAAGAGTATCTCTTTCATTCTAGGCTCAAAACCATCTTTTAAATGTCTTAAATCATATCTTTTCATATTGTCGTCTCCTTTTTCAAAGAAGTGAATTCTTTGAAAATTCCCCTCACTAAAGCTTCATCTTCGATGAGAGAAAAAATTATAAATTTTTTCATTAGCGGTCAACCTCTCCAAAAACTATATTTGTAGTACCAATAATAGAGACAACGTCTGGGATATAATGCCCTGGTAAAATATCAGTTAAAATCCCAGTGTGCCAAAACGATGGAGCACGCAGTTTTAATCTATATGGATATGGTCCACCTTGAGAATTTATGTAAAAACCAAGTTCGCCCTTTGGTGACTCTGTTGCTACATAAACCTCGCCAACAGGCGGTCTCATACCTTGCGTAACTAAAACAAAATGTTGCATCAAAGAGTAATTTTGAGTCATTATGTCAAGTTTTGGCGCAGAGATATATTTTGGAGCATGAGCCATAAGTTCTGTTTGGTTATCTTTTACACATTTCTCATACATGTCAATTGTTTGATAAAGAATCTTTGCAGACTCTCTCATCTCTTCCATATAGATTCTGTATCTTGCAAAGTTGTCGCCTTTATCTGAATAAGGAACTCTAAACTCAACTTCATCATAAAGCTCATAAGGCTCCTCTTTACGGATATCCCAAGCAACACCGCTAGCTCTAAGCATCGGTCCTGAACAGCCCCATGAGAGCGCCATCTCTTTAGATATTACACCAACTTCTTCCATTCTCATAAGCCAGATACGGTTAGTATCTAGTAAATCTTCATAATCTTTTATATTTTGTGGAAGTTTATCTAGGAATGTTTTTAATTGAGTAATAAATGTATCTTGAATATCTAATGGAACTCCCCCGATACGAATAGCAGCATGTGTAAGTCTAGCACCACAATACCCCTCCATAATATCCATAAGATACTCTCTCTCACGGAATGCAAAAAGAAAAACTGTCATAGCACCTATATCAAGCGCAGTTGTTGCCAACCAGAAAAGGTGACTCATAAGACGGTTTATCTCAAGGAGCATCATACGGATAACTTTTGCACGGCGAGGAACTTCAAGACCTATGAGTCTCTCAACTGCAAGTGCAAATCCATAATTATTTGCGGATGAAGCGATATAATCCATACGGTCGGTTGTTGGCATAAACTCGTTATAAATCATATTTTCAGCCATCTTCTCCATACCACGGTGAAGATAACCGATATCTGGATGAGCCTTTACTATCATCTCTTGTTGAAGATGAAGCATAAGACGAAGTTGTCCATGAGCTGAGGGATGTTGTGGACCGAAATTTAGAATCATCTCATTGTCTTCTCTATCAAAAGTGATATTTTCAAAAAACGGGGTTAATCTATTTTTTACTTGCATTTTATTATTTCCACCTATCTTTGAGGATCGTCAACAACGACCGAATCTTTTTTATCAAATTTCTTAATCATAAATACACCACCTTCTTCTTGGTAGTTCTCTTCATTTTTAGGCTCATTACCAGTAATTTTTGTCCCCTTAGGCACTTCATAACCTAAGCGTGCAAATCTCTGGCTATCATATCTATCTACCTTAGCAGTATCACGAAGTTCAGGTCCGATAACATCACGTGCCTCTTTACCATAAATTTTATCAACTTCATACCAAGCAGCAAACTCATCACCTTGAAGTGGATAAGTTTTTAGAAGTGGATGTCCTTGCCAATCATAAGGCATAAGGATTCTCTTCATAAAAGGGTGTCCGTTTGCTTCAATGCCAAACATATCAAACATCTCTCTCTCAGACCAATCAGCAGAGCGGAAAAGTTTCTCTACAGAGTTTATAGCCTCGCCTTTTTTGATAAACATTTTTATACGCAGACGTTTACGTTTGTTCATACTAAGCATCTGATAAAAAACTTCAAATTCACCTTTGGCAGCCAACCAATCAATCGCACTCATCTCTGAGAGTTGAGTATATTCACACTCATCTCTTAAGAGTTCTAGTACTTTATAATTATCAGCTGGATTGATATAAACCACCATTTGCCCAACTTGAATATACGCATCAAGAACATTAAATTTTGATTTGATTACTTCTAAATCTTTAGCAAAATTCTCATCACTCTCCACAGGAGATTTTGGAACTTGAGGAGAGACGTAAAATCTGTCTGTATAGTAGGCTTTTGCTTGTACGTTGTCTTTTGGTTTATAAGCTCTCATTACATTAACCTCTTAGCCACTTGCGCACGAGACGCTTTGTTTGCACGAATTTTTTTCTGTAACAGCATTACGCCATACTGAAGTGTCTCAGGACGTGGAGCACATCCTGGCAGATACAAATCAACTGGAATAATTCTGTCAACCCCTTGAACGGTTGCGTAAGTATTAAACATACCGCCAGTATTTGCGCATGAACCCATAGAGATAACCCATTTTGGCTCAGTCATCTGGTCATATAATCTTTTTATAAATTCAGCATGTTTTTTAGTCAAAGTTCCAGCAACAATCATCACATCAGATTGTCTTGGAGATGCTCTAAAGATAGTTCCGAATCTATCGAAGTCATATCTTGAAGCTCCACTTGCCATCATCTCAATACCGCAACATGCAAGACCATAAGTCATTGCCCAAAGTGAGTTTGAACGCCCCCAGTTTACAATTTTATCTATACTTGTAAGTGCAACAGGTAAGCCGCCGTTTTGTGTATAATTTATTTTATGTTGTGCCATTCTAGCGCTCCTTTTTTCCATGCATATACAAAACCGATAGTTAAAAGAAGTATAAACATTAACATCTCAGCAAAACCAAACCAACCAAGCAACTTAAAATCAACAGCCCATGGGAACATGAAGATAATCTCTACATCAAAAAGTAAAAATAGAAGTGCAAATAGATAAAATTGTGGAGAGATTCTATTTGGTTGTTTTGTGACCTCTGGTCCACACTCATAAACTGACAATTTAATTTTTTCATTACTCTTAGCCGCTAATGCACGACTCGCTAAACGAGCGATAATCGTTGTCATCGTAAATGCACCAAATGTCAAAAGAAAAAGTACAAATACCCCAAAATACGGATTTGAAGTGACTACATGCTCCATATAACCTACCTTTGCTATTATAATTGTTTTAAAACGTATAAAAACATAAGCCGTTTAACTCAAATATTTATACATATTTTTAGAAAAAACAGTTACGTGGATTGTAGCAAAAAGAGTATTAAATGCAAGCTTATGATGCAATTTGAAATAATTAATGTTACAAATCACTACATGTAATTTTAGCTATTTAGATTATGTGAGTATAAAAGAAACACCCTTTTGGAAAAAAATTTGTGTTTGATTTGTAGAGATAAAAAAGCTACAATTATTTCAAAAATAAAAAGGCTATTTATGAATCTAATAAAACTTTTTCTTATAACTCTGCTTGCAACTTTTAGCTATGGATACGAGCTAAAAATAAACAAAACATTTGATGAGACTCTTGAGCCAGACAAAATGGAGCTAACTTTCTCTTTGAGTGCAAAAAAAGAGAGTGCAACAGAGACAAAAGAGCTTTTGCATAAAGCGATAGAGAGTATAAAAAAAGAGTCTATCTGCAAAGGTGCAGCTTATAGCATAAATCCTGAGTACAACTACAATTCTAAAAAAAGGGAGCTTTTGGGCTTTATAGGAACTGCTAATTTTGAGTGTACTTTTAAACAAGTAGAAGAGATAGATGCACTTTTAACTTATTTTGACACTCTCAAAGAGCTAGAGCTAAGACAAGCGCCACTTAGATGGGTAGTTGATAAAGAGAACATAAAAATAGCAAAAACGAGCTTGGAGTTTAGAGCGATAAAGTATGCAAAAGAGTACGCACAAACTCTATTAGAAGAAAAAATTGCTACATGTAGTGTAAAAAATATAGAGCTTTTAATGGATGGTTTTGTTCGTTACGAAGCACAAAATATGATGGTAGCAAGAAGTGCAATGCCAACTCCCACAAAAGAGCCAACAACTATAACCATCAACGCAAACTATCTCTATGATTGCAATTAGTTGTACAGAAACCTTAGTAAAGCCTCTTATCCTCTTTTTTTTGCCACATTTCAAAGAGCTCTAAACACTCAGCTCTTTGTATATTTTTTAACTCTAAAAAATCTTTCTCATAAAACTCTTTATCTCTAAAGCCTATATCATCAGCATCTTGGCTGGTTGCGCCAAAGTAAACACTCTTAATATTTGCCCATCTAATCGCTCCCATACACATCGGGCATGGCATACATGTAGTATATATTTCACATTCACTCAAATCATAAGTAAGCAGTTTTTTTGAGGCTTTTCTTATCGCCTCAATCTCAGCATGAGCAGTAGCATCGTTTAATTTTAAGACTCTGTTGTGCGCTTTTGCTATAACTTTGCCATCTTTTACTATTACTGCACCAAAGGGTCCGCCATCACCTCTCTCAACTCCGAAAGTAGCTTCTTTTATAGCTTTTTTCATAAAAATGGAGTGTTTCATAACGACTTTACTTTTGCAATAAAATATTTTTTATGAGTTCCACATATCCGCTATTTGTACCAATATGCTCTAAAACTGTTATCTTGATATCATATTTTTTACTAAATGTCTCACAGAGATGTGGGACATCTTCTCTTACATGTTTTCCTGGAGCTAGAAAAAGAGGCAAAACTTTTATAAAAGTCACGCCATCTTCTTTGAGATTTTTTACTGCACTCTCAAAATCTGGCTGAGCCAGCTCTAAAAAAGCAAGTTGAGCGTTTTGTAAACTTTTACTTAGCTCCTCTAAAACTTTACTACTTGCATCATTTGACTCTTTAACCTTGCTTCCATGTGAGAGAAGTATATATCCTTGCATTTTTGTAATCCTATTTATTTAAAAAACCCATCATTTTTTCACTATCAAAACTTGCGTCTTTTTCTCTTTTTATCTCTTGAATAAAATCTTCTAGTAAAAAGAGCGCCTTTTCTCTAACTGCTACTTTATAAGCTGTATTTTTGATGATTAAATTTATCTGCCCACCAGTTAGAGAGTAAGTTGAGAGCATATCCACATCAAAGCCCTCTTCATAAGGAGCCCCTTTAGGAAGCATCTTTTTCCATAGTGATAATCTTTGCTCTTGGTTTGGTTTTTTAAACTCTATTTTGTAGTTAAAACGTCTTGAGAATGCTTTATCTATGTTCTCAAGCAAGTTTGTAGTAGCTATTAAAACACCTCTAAACTTCTCAATCTGCTCTAAAAATATATTTTGCATCTGGTTGTGCATCTGATCAGCTCCGCTGCTTGCTCCGCTTGATCTTGCTCCTAAAAACTGGTCTGCTTCATTTAGCAGAAGTATCGGTTCTGTCTTTGTTTTTTCACACAAATCATAAAAAGTATCAAAAATTTTACGAACATTTTTCTCACTCTCACCCACATACATGGAGAGAATTTTTGAACAGTCAAACGCTAAAACTTCTCTCTTTAGTGATTTTGCAAGTGAGTAAGCTGTCATAGTTTTACCTGTTCCTGCCGCCCCATAAAAGATGATTCTAGCGTCAATTCCGCTTTTTTTGTCCTTTACGCCCCACTCTACAAGTCTGCTAATAACCTCTTTATCTAGTTGTCGCATCAAATTTTCTAAAGTGCTTTGTGTCTCTTTTGCCAACACAACATCCTCTAGTGAAGTCTCTGGCGCTATTAGCTCAAAAATATCCTGTTCATCTATAAGAGTATTTAACTTTATACGGCGGATTTTTTTATTTTTTTGAGGATGAATTATGTTTTGAAGCACCTCATCAACTATATAAAAAGCTCTTGAAATTCCTCCAAAAGGGTTTAACATCTCTTCATAGTCAATAATGCCATCGTTTATAAGATTTGAGCCATCTTCTAAAAGAGCGCGGTTTTTTATGCGGTCATACTCATCAAGTGAAATAAGCTCTATTAGTGCATTCATATCTCTAAGTGAAGCATCTGTTGCGCTGTACTCTTCACGAAGAAGTGCTAAAAATATAACCTGCTCTTTTGAATCCATCTTTTTTTGTTTAAAGAACTTATCGAGTACAAGCTTTCCTGTTGTTTGTTCTACTCTATCTTCTATACGCTTTTCAAGAAGTTTGAGCTTTGCTTGAGTTCTATCAATTCCAAGTGAGTGCTCATGAACATTTTGACGAATTGCACTCATTTTTTGATACAAATCTATTCGCAAAAATTGATCTTGAAGATACTCTAAATGATCGCTATATGGCTTAATATCTGGCAGTTCGCTCTCTAATGCCCCATCTTGAAGAAGCTTTAAAAATGAAGCAGAAAGGCCAAGTGCACTGTTTAAAAGTTCAAGAGGGGTCACCTCTGAAATCTTCATAGGTGCAAAACTTTGTTGATGAAGCCAACCAAGTTCTAAAAGAAGTTTTACCTCTTTTAGGTGTTTGATTCCGTCATATTTTTTCTCGCCATAAAGCTCTTTTAAAAGGTCAAAAACCAAGACATCATCTTCACCTTGTATATATCTTTTTGCTAAAGCTTGAAGTAGCTCAGCCTCTGTTTTACTACATTTTAGTTGAGCAAATATGAGAGTTTTCTCTACATCAAGCGTCTCTAAAAAATCTATTAATGTTTCCAAATATTTCCTTAAAATTTATACTCTATTGCAGATGAAACTATAAGTACGTTTGCATCTGAAAATTCGCCATCTATTGATGCGTTTGAGACTCTTCTGTTTTCTCGCACTGAGTAAAGAGCCGCTAATCCTATGTTTAATTTGTCGTTTATTTGATACCTTGCACCCATTGAGAACGAGAGTGAATCGCTATCTGGAAGCTCAAAACTTATTGTTGAGTTTGGTACTGGGGATTTATCTATCACTAGACCACCCATAAGTTTTAGCGCATTTAACTCTTGCGTTACACCAAAGCGAAAGACATCGCAATCTTTAAAGTTTTTTGCAATTGACGTGCCAAAAACAATGTTAGTCACTGGATTTACGCCACTTCCATAGTTAAAATCAAGCTCTTTATATGCACTCCAGTAGTTTCTCTCATACACAAACTCTAGTGTTGTTTTTGAAAGAAACGTATATGCTGCTGCTATATTTAAAAGAGCTGGAACAGGTACACTAACTGAAGCAGAGCTAGAAGAGCTGTAAGTCGCTCCCACGCCGCCTCCAAAACTATTTGCAATATCACGATAAAAAAGAGTAGCAGAGCCTTTTGAGGTTAAATCTACTTTTGAGCGATATGTCAGCGCAAATTCTAACTCTGATGTTGGCTTATATGAGAGCGCTAAGTTATATCCAAAATCTATGCTATCACCGCTCATATCACGAGAAGCGATTGGTGAAGTACTCTTTACAATACCATCTGTGTAGATAGCTCTTAGACCTAAAGCTACACCAATGTTCTCACTTACTTTAAACGCAACACTTGGATTTAGTTCAACAGTTTTTAGCGTAAACTCCTCCGAGCTATACACAGCTGGAGCATCTTGCCATCTTTTTGAGAGCCCTGCTGGAGAGACTAAACTAACTCCAAGACGAACTCCGCTTATATCTTGTGAGACATAGTGAAGTGAGGGGATAATAAAATTTTCTCTTTTTGAGTCTATGTTATATCCGCTAGTTGTTCCCAAACTACTTGTGTACGAACCTTGAAAGTTTACATCACTAAGCCCAATATAAATTAGGTTTCCCTCAATAACTGCTTCATCTTTCATAAAAGCCATATTTGCTGGGTTGTAATACGCTGCATCAGCACCATTTGCATGTGCGACATTTGCGGCACCAAGAGCAACAGAGTTTAGTGAAGTCTCAGGAATTTTATATCCACCTGCTACAAGAGCAGAGCCAAGTAGTAAAAAAACAAACGCATTTCTCATAACAAATTTCCTCCTGTGTTAAATAGTTTTTAATTCTACACAAATAGCACTTAATTTACAAACGAATAAAGTAGCCTAATCTCTTGAGCCCATATACTATCATCAATGGTTTCAAGAATAAGAGGAATATCATCCATTCTTTCGTCATTCATTATAAATTTAAAAGTATCAAGACCGATTTCGCCGACTCCTAAAGAGTTATGTCTATCTACATGTGAGCCAAACTTTGCCTTTGAGTCGTTTATGTGCATGCCCATAAGATATTTGAAACCCACTATTTTATCAAACTCACCCCAACTCTTATCGTAAGCTTCTCTTGTTCTTATGTCATACCCTGCGCTAAACATATGACATGTATCTATGCAGACTCCCACACGACTTTTATCTTCTACTTTGTCGATTATCTGCGCTAGGTGCTCAAACTTCCAACCAAGGTTGCTTCCCTGTCCTGCAGTATTCTCTATAACCAAACTGACACCGCTTGTTTTATCTAAAACCCTATTCATAGATTCAGATATATTTGCCAAACACTCATCTTCACTTATCTTCTTTAGATGGCTTCCTGGGTGAAAATTTAATCTATCAAGCCCTAAAAGAGAGCATCTTTGCACTTCATCCAAAAATGCGTCTAATGATTTTTCTCTCGCATCAAGCTCTGGATGCCCAAGATTTATAAGATAAGAGTCATGAGGAAGTACATGGCGAGGCAAAATTCCGCTTTTTTCTAATGCTGTTTTAAATTTATCTATAGTTTCACTATCAAACTCTTTTGCACTCCACTGCCTCTGATTTTTAGTAAATAGCGCAAACGCTTTTGCCCCTATCTTTTGTGCATTTTCAACCGCATTAAAAACTCCGCCACTCGCACTTACATGTGCTCCTACAAATTTACTCATCTAAATCCTTTATCTTAAAAATAATCCCGTTTGCTCTGTCTTTAAAAAAAACTCCATGTGAATCAACTCTGTAGATGATATCCACATCATCATTTTTTATACTCTGCTCAAATCCATCACTATTTTTACTCAGATTTGCACCATCATAAATCATACGAGATAGAAGCATATTTTGCATAGTATCATCAGGGTATGAACTATGCAGATAATCTTTGTTAAATCCGCTCTTGCTCATACACCCCTCACTCGTACAAACCATATGATTTATGACAATTTTCTCTATACTTTTACCCGCAATAAATAGCTCAAGTTCTATCGTCTTACCGCTATTTCTAAGATAGCCAGCATCAGAAAACTTTATCTTTGGTGATTTTATTGTGATAATTTTTGTTTGAGTATGCTCATAATTTTTAATGCTACATGCAGTAAAAAAAAGAGTAAAAATAAGCAGTATATGTTTCATAAGTGAAATTATAGCAACTATTTTATTGTCATTGTAAGAGTATAAAAGTACTTATCTATTTAAATAACTCAAATTTAATACTTAGATAAGAAAAGTGCATATACAATGCCTCCATCTTAAACGAAGGATTTACATGAAGGGTAAAATATTAGATTTTAATACTCAAAGTAGTTCAGGTGTTATCTCGGCAGATGATGGCAACAGATATAATTTTAACACTTCAGAGTGGAAGAGTGAGAAAAGCCCAAAAGTTAATCAGATTGTTGATTTTGCCATAAGCGCAGAGAATGCAACAGCTATATACCTTGATAGAAGTGTATCTTTTGTAGAGGCCAAGAGTAAAATAGCAGCTGCTCTGCTTGCTTTCTTTTTGGGTGCTTTTGGAATCCACAAGTTTTATCTTGGATGCAATAGCGCTGGGGTAATTATGTTGGTGTTATTTCTAGTAGGTTTTGTACTATTGGGTCTGCCTAGTTTAATCATTGGTCTTATCGCTTTTATTGAGTCTATAATCTATATTGTTAAATCAGATGAAGATTTTCAAAGAGTATATGTTGATAACAAAAAGTGCTGGTTTTAAAACTCAACCTTTTGGAACTTTTATGTTAACCACTCTAAAAGTTCCAATGCACTCATCTTGAATTTAAAAAAAGCAAACTATTTTTTACTAAAATCCTGCTCAAGTAATCTCTTTTGTATCTCGTCCTCTTTAACTCTTTAAAACGCTGCATCTCTCTTTTAGCTGTGAGTATGAAAACTATTAATGCCTAAGAGTTCTCATATGCGAAATAATATGGTCTGCGTCATCACCTAAGTGTTGCTCGGCCATAACATAGAACATCTGCTCCTCTTTCATATTGTGCTGCTGCATTAAAATCATAAGAGTCTCAGACAAACCAAAAAACTTATTATTATCTCCGCCTTCAATTGCTTTGCTCATCTTTGATAACAGCTCTCTCATCTGCTCATGCTCCATAACCATAACTTGCGTTGGACCCTCAGACATGCCTGTTTCTTGCTCAAATGCTGGAAAAAGAACCATCTCTTCCATTTTAAAGTGATTTGTCAAAGCATCATAAAATGCTTCAAATTTAACCAAAACATCTTGACTTTTAGAAACAACCGCATTCTCCATCTCTACAAAAATCTCATCGCAATCTCTATGGTCTTGAGTCATAAAATCTTTAATATTAGACATTTTTTATCCTAGTTAATTTTTTAAACATCATAATATCTTCTTCAACAAAACAGCCCATTGACAGCCATCAATAACACTCACTTCAACGAGACACTTCCTCTTGATTTTGTTGGCTTCTCGCCACTCTATTGCAGTGACTCCAAACAGAAAATACGCTACAACTCTATTTGCACTCTCTTGAACATAATATAGAGTTCTTCTATGACAAACTTTTTAAATTAATAGGGAGAAAGTTATTGGAAATGGACACCCTAAAATGTGATGATATAGCTTAAGTTAGTGCCATTCTTCATAGGGGTGTGATTTGGAAAAAGTGGAAATTCATTCTAAATTCATTCTCAGGGGCGTTGTTCGAGAGCGAGAAAAGTAGAACTTGAGAACAATAAAAAATGTCTATGGCGTCTATTTTTAACCAAACAAATTAATAACTAGCAATACGCCCAAACTAAGCCAAAACAATGTATTCAATTTACCACTTTCTAGTTTTTTATCTGATTTAAAGATAGTAATAAACAAACCAAGAATAAAAAGGAGCAATACCACTACAAACACAACCGCAATAGCTATAACAACATAATCCATCTTTAATTTCCTTCCACAATCATAATATCATCTTCATTAAGTACGCAGAGTTCATATCATTTTGTCTATCTCTATTTTAAACCAACATGCAAAAAATTTGATTAGTTGGCGGAATATATTAACGTATATGCTCAATAACTAAAATCTTAACTGTAAATTCAATTTAAAATAATTTTTTGTTTTATCCTGAATTATTGTTCCAAATTTATGTCGTGATGTTGATGGTGTATCTAATTTTATATTTTCAAACAAATAATTTTTTAAGTTTTCCATATTGATTATATGAAACGTAATTAAATCGCCATTTTCCTTTACAACTATTGTTCCATTACTCGCATAAGAGCCATTCCATTTTTCTCCAGCGAAAAAACCTAATAATATATCAACAAGAAACTTTTTTAATTTATTTATCAACATAGCTTTGTCGTCTATATCCAAATGAGTTAAAATATCTGTATAGTCACATAGATAATTTACAATATCAGATAAATTAGAAATTCTATTCCCATAAAAAGCCATTAAGAGATAACCAATAATTTCAGGTAAGACATTATCAACCATCTTTAAATTGTAATTCATAGTATCTTTTTCAGCTTTTAAATAACGGAATGTGCCACCATTTTTATTTATTGCTACTATTCTATCTCTAAGCTTGGTTGCAGTAGAAATTTGGTTAATTTCACTAATTTTACTATTGTCTAAACCATCAATCTCAAACATAAAGTTTGTATTACCAGAAGCATTTAATAAAGTCGGCTTACTTCCTAAATATGATTTAATACCAAAACCCTCATTCTCTTTAACAAATGTGTTATGCTCTATATCTAAAACTATATCTGCCTTTTGAGAACTATTACCGCCTTTTACAATACTAAACCCTAATGCTGTTTGTATTATTTCAAAATCATTTATTTCAAAAGTGCCACTTCCAGCTTTAATTTGATTAAGAATATTAGTTAATGTTTCATCTGTAATGATACTGCTTATGTCTATTTCTGCTTCTTCTTTTGTTTTCGTATGTATCGATTTAATTTTAAAATCACTTACTGGGATAAATTCTAAATCTAAATTTTCAGTAGTAATTTTATTGATTTTAAAAAAATCTCCCGTAGGGTTTAACTCTTTATCTGAGAGCAATAATTTTTGTTCTAATAATATTTTTATAAAAGCAAATAATTCACTCCATTCACCTTTGTTATTAGTCTTATTCATTGGCTTGCCTCTTTTGTTAAGATTATTCATATATTCAATTACTTTGCTACCAACTGCTTTAACAGCGTCAATAGCTACACTATTGCCTAATTGTTTCATAGAATGAGTAGGACTGACAGGAAAATGGAAATCATCGGGAAAACCCTGAATTTTTTGAGCTTCTTTAAATGACAGTCTTTTAACTTCGCCATTAACTAAATAAGCATCCCAGTTTCTTCTATCATCAATATTAGAACCTCTACCACCCACCCGAACAGTAAAGCCTATTTCTCTACTACATTCTCCACCCCATACATCACTCATATTGAATTTTAAAGGTATTTTAGGCGGAAAATTAAAACCTTTTAAAATATCTTCATCTCTGAAACCTATCATAAATGTTCTGGGTCTTAATTGTGGCAATCCGTAATCAGAAGCTTTAATAATTTGATGATAAAAAGAGTAGCCTAATTCTTCCGTAAGTATATGCTGAATAGTTTTAAAGGTATTTCCATTATCGTGATTAACTAAACCTCTCACATTCTCTAAAAAAAATGCTTTTGGTCGTTTAACTTTTATTATTTCTGCTATGTCAAAAAATAAATTACCTCTTTCTGATTTGTGATTATCATCAAAGCCGTATTTTTTGCCTGCCTGACTAAATGGCTGACAAGGAAAACCAGCACACAATAAATCAAAATCAGGGATTTCTTCTGGCATAATTGTCTTTATATCTTCGTTAAATAAGCCATTTTCAAATAATTCAGGGGAATATTTTTTAAAATTATATTTATAAGTTTTTCTAGCATAAATATCAATTTCAGAAGCAAAAACACATTCTCCACCTAACTCATGCATAGCTTGATGAAAACCACCAATACCAGCAAAAAGGTCTATAAAGGTAAATTTCTTATTATTCAAAACTATTAATTCCTCATATATTTAAAAAAAGTATTCTACAACAATAAGCATTGTATAAACTTTGCATATATTTAAAGAATGGATAAAAAATCAGAACTGGAAATCTAGATGAAATATATCAATTTGTCATATTTTAAACCTCTACTCTCAAATTTACCTACAATTGCGTTTATGAAAATACACATAGATATAGACTGCTTTTTTGTAAGTGCCGCTCGTATACAAGAGCCCTCTCTTGAGTTTAAGCCTGTGGCAATCGGCGGACGCAGCGATACGAAAATATTTAACAAAGATGCAAAAAAACAGGCCGTAAACTTTGAAAATTCTGGCTCTTTTGTACCTACTTTTTACAAGGCTTATGAAGAGAGAGATGACGATATAGACGCTTTTAAGGATGAAGACGGACGAGTGCGAGGCATACTTACAACTTCTAGTTATGAGGCAAGAGCGTATGGTGTTAAAACCGCAATGAGCATAAAAGAAGCCCTGTCACTTTGCCCTCATCTAATCATAAAAGCGCCCGACATGTCACTTTATCAAAAGCTCTCACATGAACTTCACGAGTTTTTACAGACTAAGATACCACTTGTTGAACAAGCCAGTATTGATGAGTTTTATGGGGATTTGAGCGGTTGGGTGGATGATAGTGACGTGCCAAACTTTATAGCTGCTCTAAGAGATGAGATAAAGAGTGTTACTAAACTTCCCGTCTCAATTGGCGCAGCAAAAACTCGCTACATCGCAAAACTCTCTACTACTTATGCAAAACCTTTTGGATGCAGAGTCATTTTTGAAAATGAGCTGGAGAGTTTTATAGAAAAAATCCCTGTTACAAAATTTGCAGGAATCGGTAAAAGCATGAGCGAAAAACTTCTGGATGCGCAAATTCACACACTTGGAGAGTTGAGTAAAAGACGAGGCACGATAGAGTCATGGGGACCTTATGCAAAAGAGCTATATCTTAGGGTTTGTGGACTTAGTGATGATGATATAACAACCAAACATATAAGAAAATCCATAGGCATCTCAAGGACGTTTGACCCACTTCGTGATCGAAATGAACTAAGAAGAAGAGTGCATGTACTCGCTCGTCATCTTAGTTTTGCCATCTTAAAGCTAAAAGTCATTCCAACAGTTTTTCATCTATCACTAAACTATGAAATGAGCCAAAAATCACATAAAAATATCTCTCTTTGCGAGATTTTTACAGAAAAAAAATTTGACTCACTCTGCCTAAAACTTTTTGATGAAGCCGATGTTCATAAAAGATTACATCTAATAAGAATGAGCATAAACTGCTCAAGTTTTACGAGAGAATCACGTAAAGAGCTATCTCTCATAGGCTTTGAAGAGGATCAAAAAATGTATCGCCTTACAAATCACTCGCAAGAGATACGTGAAAAATATGGGATAGATATGTTGAAATGGGGAAGCGAATTATGATAGAATCACCCCATGCTAAAAACTAAACTACTAGAGCAGTTTCGCTCATTTTATGCAAGAAATTATCCTGATGATATGGAGACTCAAATCGAGTATTTTGCTATTTTTGGCGGACTTGGTTGGGAGATAGAGACAACAAAAGATGCATCTGCTCTCATAAAAGAGCTTATCCTTGATAACTATAAAACATTAAACAAAAAGATTGAGGAACTAACTCTCTCAAATCCAGAGTACTTAAGACTTCTAAAAGCTCTAGCAATTGGTAACAGAAAGATTTTTTCATCATTTAACAGAGCTGGGTTAAACAATGCTAATGGAGGAGCTGCGCTAAATTATCTTGAGCAAAAAGGGTTAATCCAAATAGAGTACTCAAGAGAGGAGCCAATCCGCACCAGCCGTCCAAATGAGAAACTAAAACGTGAAGAAGCAAGATACAGAATCTCACATAAAGTTCTATTTACGCATCCATTTATCAGATTTTGGTTCTACTTTGTAGCACCTCATTCCAAAACAATAGCACTCTATCAATATGATGAGTTTTTTAAAGCCTTTGAGACAAGGCGAAATAGCTATACCAGTTTAGTTTTTGAGGAGCTCTCAGAGATACTTCTAAACTATAATCTAAGAGATTCTCAAATTTTAAGCTCAGGAAGCTACTGGGAAGCAAATGTTGAGATAGACATACTCACAATCACTCACGACGATAAAATTTATGTAGCCGAGTGCAAATGGACAAACCATAAAGTAACTAAAGCTGAGTGGCATAAAATAATAGATAAATGCAAAAAAATAGGCATAGAGCCAACACAAATAGTTATATTTTCAAAAAGAGGGTTTTCAAAAGAGTTAAAACTCTTAGAAGGTAAAGAGCTAGCGCTCTACAGCTGTGAAAATTTCAGCTCTCTTGTAAAGAACAGCTCAAACATTAAGCTGATAGAGGGGATTTATAAATGAGTTTTACATGTAAAACTTTGCTAAAAACCTACTCTTCTTAACTAGCCCTAAGCGCAGCGTATGCCTCTTGTAAGAGTTGAAACTTCTGAGTATAGCGTTTTATTATGTAGGGTGATTCGTTATGAAGCTTATCTGGATGATAAACTTTTGCCAATTTTTTATAGCTCTCTCTTAGCGCATCTTGACTAGCTCCAACTGGGCACTCTAGAACCATATAAAAGTAATTTTTTTCTCTATCTTCTTCCTCTTTGCAAAGATTGCCAAAGCTGTAGTGTGCAAATTCGCTATAAAGCTTACTCATAAAGCGGTTATCAAAGGTATAAGTTATTTGATAGTGTAAAACACTGCGTTTATTTAGAGTTTTATCTAACCTCTCTCTTGATTTTAAATCTGACAAATCAAGAACCAAAGAACTATCTGTTCCTCGCTCTATATAGACTTCAAGTTGTGAGCGTAAGTAGCTCATAACCCAAGAGTTAGCTCTATCTAACGTGATTAGAACTCTGTTTTTATCATATGCGTAAAGATTTACTTTTATGTTTTTTGGCTCTTGAGATTTATTTAACTCTATTCTGATTGGTTGATTTCCAAATTTAAGCATTGAACGAAGAAAAAATTCATGTGAAAAATCATGTTTTAGGGCGTGATACTGGCTTAGCTCTTTTATGAACTCGTTTCTAGATTCACTAAGTGATTCATTTCTAAAGACAAGAACTGCTTTATCTAAAAAAAGCATTCCTCTAGCATGATGACTTAAAAACTCTCTCATCCATCCGCTATTTAGCGTATCAAAGTCCGTATTGATAAGAATAAGATTATTGCGTAAAACAATCTCCATGTACTCTAACCTTTATAGGATAATTTAGCATTTATAGCAAAAAGAGTTCCAAAAAAGTTAGATGATACGCTTTAGAGCTCTAATGCACCAACTAATGCAGTAATTATCTCAGGAGATACATACTCTTTCGCGTAGCTGATAATAGTATCTTTAAATGGAGCAATCATTGATGCATCTATACCCAAAGCACTAAATTGGCTCTCTGGAGATGTTGCACCCAAAAGAGAAGCAGCAGCTGAAGTAGAATTCATAATGTTGCCTAACGCAGGAGCTTGTTTTGTAAGTGCTTGAAACTCTGAAGGTTCCATTTTGTCTTTTGCACCACTTAAAAGTGCCGCTGCACCACCTGCTGCTTGAGTTTTAGTTACTCCAAGTGCGCTTAGTGATGATAAGAGTGCATTGTCCTCTTTAGTAGTTTTTGTAGTTGCTGGAGTGCCTGATAGTAAAGGAGTTGCAGCCTTCATCATAGAACCCATATCAAATGCGCTTAATTGTGTAGAGAGCAGAGCTGCGCTTAAGAGAGCTATTGCTGGTCTTTTTTTCATATTTTTATATTCCTGTTTTAAGTTCACAAATTTTAGCGTACGCTTTTGGTTCTCTATCTCGTATAAGTCCCCAGTACTGTCTCTGTTTTTGGTTATCCTCTATATCAAAAGAGGCGTAAATAATCTCCTCTTTATCTCTACTAGCTTCAGCAATTTTTGCACCTGTGTAATCTGTTATAAATGACGAGCCATAGAAATTAAGAGTACATGTAGCACCTCTCTCTTCTCCGATTCGGTTTGCAACAACGACTGGAACAGTATTTGTAGCGGCATGTCCCATTTGAACTCTTTGCCAATGCTCTTTTGAATCAAGATGTATCTCTGGCTCACTTCCAATTGCTGTTGGATAGAAGATTATCTCTGCACCCATAAGCGTTAGTGCTCTAGCTGTTTCGCAAAACCACTGATCCCAGCAGATTCCAACACCTATCTTAGCATAAGCGGTGTCATAAACTTTAAAGCCTGTATTTCCAGATTTGAAGTAGAATTTTTCTTCATATCCAGGACCATCTGGAATGTGCGTTTTGCGGTAGTTATCCATGATAGTGCCATCGGTATCTGCCACAACAAGAGAGTTAAAATATCCCTCTTGACTCTTCTCAAAATAGCTGATTAAAATAACTACTTTTAGCTCTTTTGCCAAAGAGGCAAATCTATTTATAAGAGGATTTCCCTCTCTTGGAGCTGCCCACGAAAAGTACTTCTCATCCATATCTTTACAGAAGTAGTAACCCTCAAAGAGCTCAGGCAAGAGTATAATCTGCGCACCATTCTTGGCAGCTTCTCTAGCCAAGTTCTCAGCTTTATCAAGGTTTGAGGCTTTATCCTCACTCATACTCATCTGAACAGCACTTACTTTAACCATGAAGAACCCTCTTTAAACCAATTTAGCTTTTTCTATCTTTTTTCTCTCAACTTTCATACGATCTTGAAACTGCTTACTTTTATCTTTTGCAAAAAGCTGCATATCTTCAATCTCATCCATCTCATCAACAATCTCAACGCCTAAGAGTGTCTCTATCGCATCTTCAAGACTCACAACACCTACGGTTTGACCATAGTTGTCAAAAACAATAAAAAGGTGTGTTTTTCTCTTTACAAAAAGATCTATTAATTGCGGAACTGGAAGATTCTCAGAAACCATATGAACCTCATGAGAGATGCTCTCAAGCGTTATTTCATCGTGATCTTCATTACTCTCTTCAAGTATTTTTTGGTTAAAAACAACTCCTACAACGTCATCTAAAGTGTCTCTAAATATCGGAATACGTGAGTGAATATACATCCTATCATCTTCAATAGCTTCTTCAACTTTTGTATCTGCTCTAAGTGCAAACACAACACTTCTTGGAGTCATAATATCTTTTGCTTTAATATTTTTCAGTTTCAGCAGATTCTCTATCAAATCACTCTCTTTTGATAAAATCGCACCCTCTCTCTCACCCATAGCGACAATAGCCATAATTTCATCACGTGAAAAATTACTTTGATGCTTCTGGTTTTTAGATATCATATTTGTTAAAATTGATGAAAACCAAGTAAAAGGTCTGCTAAGAACCATCATAAATGAGATTATATAAGCAGATGGAAGTAAAAGTTTTTTCCAGTAAAGTGCGCCTATTGTCTTAGGAATAATCTCTGAGAAATATAGAATAAGCAGCGTTACAATAAATGCAACAAGAGCTTGCCACTCCTCTCCAAAAACTATCTGTGCTTGAGCACCAACACCTGCTGCACCCATTGTGTGCGCAAAAGTATTGACTGTTAAAATAGAAGATATTGGTTTATCAATATTTGATTTTAAATCTTTTAATTTATTTACTAAATATTCATTTTGCCCATTTGACAAGCTCTGAATATATGAATTTGTGCTTGAGAGTAAAACTGCTTCAAGAACTGAGCAGAGAAACGATACTAAAAGAGCGATTAAGAGATAAGTTATGAGTAGCGTCATAGAACTTCTCCTATGAACATGTTAGTAAAACTACGCGAGTCGGGGTCGCTTTTGGTCATTTAAATTTCCTTTAAAAATTTTGAAGTGCATTATAGCACATTATAGTTACTGCTATGCTTTTTGTTAGTTTATGACGCTCTAAGAGAGGCGTCTGTATTTTATGGATGAGTACAAGGAGAGTAGTATGAAAGCGACTCCTACAAGTCCTGTAAAGAGTTCTGGAATATGAAATTTCATACCAAATAGCATGATAAAAGCTAAGATACCGATGGCATAATGAGCACCATGTTCGAGGTATATATATGAATCAAGCGTCCCTTTTTCCACTAAATAGATTGTAATTGATCTCACAAACATAGCTCCAATACCAAGTCCAAGCATGATAACTACAATATCTTTTGTAATTGCAAAAGCACCTATGACACCATCAAAAGAGAAAGATGCGTCTAAAACTTCAAGGTATAAAAATCCGCCGATACTGCCTTTTTTTACTGTGCTTGAAATATGTTTTTTCTCGTCCTCTTTTTCTAAAACAAATCCTAATATATCAACACTGACATAGACTATAATACCCCAAAGTCCAGCGTTTAGCACAGCTAGTTTTTGCCCTTCTTCTACGAATGTTGCAAAAAACATTAAAACAACTATCGATACAAAAATAGAGATGGCTTCAATCTTGCCAAGAAGTCCAAGTTTTTTCTCAATTATCTCAATCCAGTGAATATTTTTTTCTTCATCAAGCATAAAGTTAAGAAATACAAGAAGTAAAAATACACCTCCAAAAGCAGATATTTCTGCATGATGGGCAATTAGTTTGCTTGAATACTCCACAGGATTATCAAGTGCTAAATTCCAAACTTCTAAGATGCCCATATCTGCAGTTTGAGCAACTATAACAAGAGGAAAAAGAAGTCTCATACCAAAAACAGCAATCAGAATACCAACGGTTAAGAAGAGCTTTTTCCAATACTCATCCCATGTTTTAAGGATTGAAGCATTTACAACAGCGTTATCAAAAGAGAGGGAAACTTCCATAGAAGCTAAGATTAGAGTAACTAACATCATGCTAAGCGCGCTACTCCATCCGCCAAGATGATAACCCCACCAAAGCGAAATAAGCAGTGCAATAAATGTAAAAATAAAAGAGAATTTAAAATAGCTCAAACAAAATCCTTATAAAAAGTTTTGGAAGTTTAGCGAAATCCCATGCTCATTTAATAATGAATAGCCAACCAAACACTCTCCTGCTTTGGCGTTGTCCATGAAACTCTATGTTTCTTGTGTGCTGGTATGTTTATATAATCTCCACCTCTTAAATGTACCTCCTCACCATCAACAAATAAAAGCACCGCCTCGCCACTTAGTAAAATAACCCACTCATTTTGGCTCTGGTCATACCACTCGCCCTCTTTTGTCACATGCCCATAAGAGATAATTCTCTCTATTTTTATATTTTTACTGCTTAAAAGTGTCTCAAAAAACTCCTCTTTAAGTGAAGCTGGAATATCTGAGAATATATTTTTACTCTGCAAAATAGACACTCACATATCCAACAACTCTACTCTCATCTCCACTAGCATCTGCGCTTGTTCTATAATCAAGTAGATGTGGAACTAAAGTAGCTTTTTTTGCACTAAGAAGCATAGCTTCAACACCGATAATTCCACACGCTTCACAACCGCTATGGAGTTTTTCTATATCTAAGTTCTCTATGGCACTTACGCAGATATTATCTACTCTTAGAGCCTCTTCTTGTGTGTGAAAATGGCTCAAATCTGTACTTATGATGATTCCAACATCTTTATGATTTAGAGCAAAATCTATGATTTTAGATAGATTTGATGGCTTCATATAAGAGTAAACCAACTCTACAACAGAAGCACCCTCTATATAGTATTTTATAAAAGGAAACTGAACCTCTGTGCTATGTTCAAAGTGCGTATCTCTATAGCAAGAGAGTAAAAAAGTATTACTTAACTCTTCTACTAAATCCAAAGATGCAGGAATCGCGCCAAATGGAGTCTCATAAGAGCTAAAATCACCCAACGAGATACCCTCAAATCCAACCCTATGTGATGGACCGATTACTAAAAACTTTTTTACACCACTTTTTTTCAAGACTCTATAAGCTACGTTTGCGCTATATCCTGAGTAGATATAACCAGCATGTGGGACAATTACAACTCTGCTTTTTATATCTGGCAAAATGTTTTCTTCATCATAAGTAGTGCTAAAGTGTTCAAAATATCTCTCTAATTCAACTGCTCTGGCAGGGTAAAAACTCCCAACTACGCTCATCTCTCTTTTCATCTCCAAACTCCTGCTATAACTTCGCCGCAATGCGTACATTTAGAATCTTCTATATTTAAAATCTCAGCCCTATATCCATCTCTGGCTACAAGTTTTGTTTGACATTTCGGGCAGTAAGTTGAGCCATCATTTAGAACATTTCCAAGATATACATACCTTATGCCAAAGCTCTTTGCTATCTCTTTTGCTCTTTGCAAAGTTGCTATTGGCGTTGGGGCAGTCTCATTCATCTTGTAGTCTGGATGAAAAGCACTCAAATGCCATGGAACATCTCGTCCTAGTTTTGTGACTATAAACTCCGCCATCTTCTCTATCTCCACTGAGCTATCATTTACATCAGGGATAAGAAGAGTTGTGATTTCTAGCCAAATTTTACTCTTTGAAAATGAAACTAAAGATTCTAAAACTCCATCAAGCTCAGCCTTTAGAACCTTTTTGTAGTAGTCATGTGAAAAGCTCTTCAAATCTATATTAGCAGCGTCAAGCCACGATGGAAGCTCTTGGAGAACCTCTTTTGATTCATATCCGCTGGAGACAAATACATTTTTTATATCTGCCTCTTTTGCCAAAACTCCAATATCTTTTGCGTATGGATACCAAATAGCTGGTTCATTATATGTGTAGCTTATGCTCTTGCATCTGTTCTTGATTGCAAGGTTTACAATATCCTCTGGCATGTAAGTTACGCTCTCATCAACTTCAAATGTTTGAGAAATAGAGTAGTTTTGACAAAACGGGCATCTTAAATTACATCCGACTGTGCCGATTGAGAGCGAGGTTGAAGCTGGTAAAAAGTGATATAGCGGTTTTTTCTCAATAGGATCTACATGTAGCGCACTTGGATGTGAGTAGGTTTTGTTCACAAGCTCTGAATTTATGTTGTAATTTATACCGCAAATCCCGCCTCTGCCCTCTTTGAGTGTGCAGTAGTGTTTGCATAAAAGACAGGTTATGCTATCTTCATCATTATAGTGAAAGTACTTCATCAAAATTCTCCTCTATCGCCTCAACTCTATATCTATATATGGTTGGATGGTATGCGTAAATAGATGGGTTAGCACCAGCTTTATAACTTAAATGCTCTAAAAAAAGTTCTTGAGTTTTCAACTCATCCCAAACTTGAGGCAAAAACGTCCCTTGATATGAGCCATAGTTCAAGATGAGCCCATCTTTGAGTGGAGTTACTTTTTTTAGCAAATCTTCATAATCTTCATACTCTAAAATCTCTGGCGGAGTCAAGATAGAGACTTCAAGATTTAGATTCGTTAGCTCCTCTTTAGATAGTGCTTTAAATCTTGGGTCTTTAAAGGCGGAAGAGATTGCATTGTTTATGATGTCCTCAAGAAGAGTTCTGTGAGCGATGATAGAGCCGATACAGCCTCTTAGTTTTCCATTATGCTTTAGCGTTACAAAAGAGGCACCACTCTCTTTTAAAAACGGGTACTCATCCTCAAGCGCTTTTTTATCAAAACTATAACTACTATCAAATCTGCTTAAAATTGCGCTCTTTGCAACTCTTAAAACTATACCTTCTATCATAACTGATCACCTATCTCACAATCTCTTTGAGTGCATCTTCAAAATTATCATACTCAAAGACAAAACCGCTCTCAAGAAGTTTAGATGGATAGACCTCTTTTGAATCAAGTATCACACTTGCACCCTCTCCATAAAGAAGCTTTAAAACAAACGTTGGTAGTGGAAAGATAGTCGGACGATGAAGAACTTCCCCCATGATTTTTGTCTGCTCTTTATTGCTAAGCGGGTTTGGTGCGCAAAAATTCACCGCACCTTTTATATCTGGAGTTTTTATGATAAATGCAGCAGCTCTTATCAAATCATCTATGTGAATCCATGAGACTATCTGCTTCCCATTTCCAACTATTCCGCCCAACCCAAGTTTAAAAGGCGGCAACATTTTTTGCAGTGCACCTCCCTCTTTTGCAAAAACAACACCAAAGCGCATCTGCACATTTCTAACTCCAAACTCACTCGCTCTTCTAGCCTCTGCTTCCCAATCTTTGCACAGATAAGCCAAAAAGTCATCTGAGAGTTCATCTGAGTCGTCATTATGCGCACTCCCAGATTTGTAAATTCCAACAGCTGAAGCATTTAAAAATAGTTTAGGCTTTTCATGGCAGAGTCCAATTGCATCAACTAGCTTTTTTGTCGTCTCTATTCGGCTTAAATAGAGAGTTTTTTTATACGCTTCACTCCATCTTGAGAGTATTGTAGCTCCACTAAGGTTTATCAAAATATCACATCTATTTATCTGCGCAGCCACATCAAGAGCAGAGACATCGCCTCTTATTTTTACCTCAACAACTTCATTTTTTTGAGATAAAAAATAGTCTGTAAATTTCGAGCCAACCAAACCGCTCTTTCCGCAAATCGCTATCTTTAGTCTATTTCCTGACATGTTAAACTCCACAACTGATATTGAGTTATTATAGGTACATGTACATAAATCAATGCTTATAGTTCTAAGAGGACTGTATCTCTTGCAGTGATGTCAAGCTTTTTGCACGCACTCTCAAACGCCATGCTCTCACCAACCAAGATACACTTATGTTTTGCCCTTGTAACAGCCGTATATATGAGCTTTGTGTTGTGCATAATGTAGTGTGAAAAACTCATAGGAATAACAACAATATCATACTCCATCCCTTGAACTTTATGGATAGTAAGCGCATAAGAGAGCATCAGATGACTACGCAACTCCTCATACTCATAAACAACAACTACATCCTCATTCGGATAAAAAACGAACGCTTGTTCATCATCCTCTTCTATCTTAAAAAGAAGTCCGCTCATGCCGTTAAATATGCGTCTTTGAGCCGAATCTTCGGAGTTTTTAAAACCCTCACTGCTCCAAGATGTCATGTTTTCATTTTTGGTATGAACCACTTTATCCATAAGTCTAAACTCCACACCGCCCTTTTTAACGCACTTCTTTGGGTTTGGGTTGAAGTAGTTTTGTAAAACAATATTTAAGTTGTTTGAGCCTAAAGTTCCGCCCTTCATAGGTGTTATGACTTGAAAATAGTTTAGATACTCTTTTATCTGCTTGTTGCTTAGTCTGTATCTAGCTTTCTCGATTGATTCAACTACTTTGTGAGCGATTACTGCAACTATTTGCGCTGAGTTCTCCTCTCTTTGGCTTGAGAGTTCTGCTTGAGTGAGCTGATTTTTAAGAGCATAGTAGTTTTGCATACTTACATCTACAAACTCAAAATCCTCATACTCTCTTTTATATTCAGGCACAACACCCAAACGTATATCATTTGCTATAACAGTTATCGCCTTATCTTCACTCTGTCTATATATCTTTGTAAGTTTTACAATAGGTGCAAGGCAGAGCGTTAAAACATCGCTAAGTACATTTCCAGCCCCAATAGGAGGGAGTTGTGCATCATCTCCAACAACTATAAGGAGTGCACTTTTACTAACTTTTCTAACCAATCTCGCAAACAAAGAGGAGTTTATCATTGATGCTTCATCTATCAAAACAACAGAGTAGGGAAACTCGTCTCTCTCTTCAAATTTGACTAAAAGAGATTGTATAGTAGCACTCTCATACCCTGTTGTATCGGCTATACGCTGTGAGGCAATACCGCTAAGAGCACATGTAATAATCTCTTTTTTATCATATTTTGTATTTAACAAATCAAGGATACTCCTAGATGTCGTACTTTTCCCAGTTCCTGCATACCCGACTAAAAAAAGTATGGATGAGCCCTCATTTATCTTCTTTAGAGCCTCTTTTTGCTCATCTCCGAGTTTTAAATCATGCTCACTCAAAAATAGATCTAAATCTTTTGTAAAACCGCCATTATCAAGTTTTGCTCTTCTTTTAAATTCATCATACAAATACTTCTCTGCATCATAAAGACGAGCGGGAGAGACACGCTCATTTTTCATCAAAACAATGCTTCCCTCACTAACTCTCTCAACTAAAGAAGCCTCATAGAGGTAGCTTTTATCGCTAAAAGTGAGTAGTTCATCAAGCTCAAAAAAAAGTATCTCTTTTGCCACGCAAGAGTTACCTTGCTGTTCGCAGTAGTTCAAAAGTACATAGTCCATAGCCGAACTTATGCGGTTCTCATCATCTTTTTTCACGCCCATCTTAAGAGCTAGTTCATCCGCACGTTTGAAGCCTATGGAGTTTATGGAAGTTAAAATGTAAGGATTGTTTTTTATCTTTGCACACGGCTCTTCAACATCTCTCATAGCAGTTGCGATAGTTGTCAAAAAGGCAGGAGTTACATCATAAGGAGTTAAAAATTCCCCGATTTCTCTCATGGAGCGAAACTTTTTCCAACTTGCTTGAATTTTTTTGAGTTTTTTCTCTTTTATCCCCTTAAACTCTAAAAGCCTCTCAATATCGTTGTCTAAAACCTCAATTAGCCCATCATTTCCAAAATGCTCTATGAGATCCGCGGAGAGCTTTTTTGTAAACCCTTTTATGATTTTATTTAAAAAGAAAAAAAGCTCATTTTGATTTACTTTTATATACTCAAACTTAAAAGTTTTTCCATACTTCTTATGCTCTTCCCAGTGGCCTTTAAGCGTTATGGCACTCTCTTTAAGATGCGAAACCTCACTCTCATAGTAAGAGCCACTAATCTTCTCCCCACTCTTTAAAACAGCTATAAAAAAAGCCTCTTCTTCAAAAAGAATTTTGTCGATTTGACCTATGAGAGTTTCATTCAATATTTAAACCTTCATCAATCTCAAGCAAAAACCTATCTATACTTATCACTTTTACACCATTAATTGTGTCGTTTGCGTCATATGTTATCAAGATACATCTATCATTCTCTTTTTTGAACTCTCCAAAAGCGTTTAACTCTCTTTTTTTTGTTTTTTCATCACTAATATCATAAGACACCTGATACAAGCTATCATGCATATAAAAATCTACCTCTTGATTATCTTTCCTATATGTTATTTTTTCATCTTTTTTATATAACTCGTTAAATACTAAATTCTCAAGTGCTGTGCCTAAGTTTTTTGTTCTGTTTACTCCTAAATTTAAAAAACCGTTATCACTGACATATAGTTTTTTAGCAGATTTGATTTGTGAGGTCAGCTTATCGTGATGCGCAGAAATAGTATGGATTAAAAAATTATCTTCAAAATAGCCGATGTACTCTTTTATCATTTTTGGGTCAACGCTTAGTTTTTTAGCCAGCGAGCTGTAGTTTAAAGTGCTTGAAGCATTTGAGACAAGATAATAAAAGAGGTCTCTTATGATTTGAGAGCTTTTAATGTTGTATCTAGGAACTATATCTTTGAGTATGATATCTTCAGCCACATTCATGAGATACTCTTTTTTTAGCATTTCATCATTATTTGACATCACTGAGTAGTATCCGCCCCATTTGAGGTACTCATCCATAGCTCTGCTTATCTCAATTTTATTTGCTGTTCTTTGAATTTTTGTGGAAAAATCTATATTTTTAAAATGTAAAAATTCCCTAAAATTAAAACTCTGAATGTCAAGCCTCAGTACTCTGCCCGTTAAAACAGTTGCATAGTTTGAAGTTAAAAGCGATGCATTTGAGCCTGTTATGATAAATTTGATATTTGAGTTCTCATATTTTGATTTTACAAAGATTTCCCAATTTTGAAAAATTTGCACCTCATCTATAAAAAAATATATCTTCTTCTCTCTGTTTGGATTTGCAAGTTTTAAGTACGCATCAAAAATCACTCCAAGATACGAAGCGTCATCTTTATACGGAATAAATTCTGGTTTTTCCAAATTGATGAAAAATATATTTTTTGCTTCAACGCTCTTTAATAGCTCACGAATGAGCAATTTTGCCAAAGTGCTTTTACCTACGCGTCTAGCGCCAACAAGAGCCAAAATTTCCTTTGTGCCAAGAAATTTTATAGCTTTATCTAAAATTTCTCTTGAAACAAAGTCGCCGTATATACTCTGATTTACCCAGTGTCTATTATCTTCTAAAAGAATTGAATCCATATTTATATCCTAAATAAAGAATGTATTCCTAATAATACACTATTTTTAAGTAAAATACTTTTTTAAATCTAAAGAGATTTTAAATAAATTTCATTTTTTACATATGAAGCATTAAGCCAAAAACAATGCTTCGTATACTCTTTTAAATGAGTCAATTTGTCTCTGACTGGTAAAGATATTGTATCGTCAGCATTTATTGCATGTGGTCTTACATGTGATACTGCGTTAAATTTTTTATTTGGAAAGTTTGTATATCTAATCTTGTTGCCACTTTTATTTGTTTTTATATCTTTAACTATATCCCCACTTTGAACAATCTCTTTTGTTCTTGCCCACACTTTTTCAACCTCCAAGATATCTTTATATGGCATATTCCAAAATTGAGCTTTCTTGAATATCAGTTTTTTATTTTCAAATTGAAAAAAAACAAATAAAAATTTATGTCCTAATATATTGCTTATTTCAGATTCATCCCAAGTTTCATTGACTATATTCTCATATTTAAAATTTGGAAATGAAATATCTTCTTTAGGTAAATTATTATCTTTAAGCCGAATAGTTTTTACGATTATTTCAGCTTTTTCAAATTCTTCTATTTCTTTATTTAGCTCTATGCCTAAAATTGCTTTTGTTAAATTTGCATAAAAGTTTTTTGCTTTAAGGTTTAAATTTATATTTAACATTGCCAAAATATCTTCTATTGTTTTATCATAATAAGATTCAAATTTTGACACCACAATCTCTTCTAATGTTTTATCTTTAGTAATTTCAGTTGATTGTATTAATTTACCATATACAGATGAATTACCAGATATTGAAGCAATAATATGATTTACATAGCCTTGTTTTAATGAGTAGGCTCTCTGTTTTGCTGTTAAAGTACTATTGGGCTGCTCTCTTGGATTTCCACCTTTTCCACCTTTTGGTGCAGCTCCTAAATAAAATGTATCACCTTCGGAAAGTTCATGAGCTTTTCCATCTAAAACTTTTTGTTTTATTCTTTTCCAATCTTGCTTTATTATTTCTAAATCAATACTTGGAAAAGTCCATTCATCAACAAGCTTAATCACATAGTCCAAAACATTGGTATCATTTTCATATAAATAAAAAACTAGGAGTAAATTCTCATTTTTTTTCCAAAAAGAACTTGTTTCAAAGTTTTGATGAACAATATCTTGATAATTGATTATATTTAGTGATAATCTCTCTTTAGCGCGAAACTGATTATTTTTAAGTTGTTTTAATGGCGATGATTTTAATTCAAGATTAACTTCTGGAAAATCTGCTTCTGCATTAGAATTTGGAGCATATAAAAAATAAAATTTCTCAAGTATCTGTCCAAAACTTCCTTTTCCAGAATATTCATGTGACAAAATAGTTTTATTACAAGATTTTTTTAATGTACTAGATTTAAGCTTCTTTGCAAATTCTATAATAGATTGTTTATTAAAAATATCATAAGGTAATTCCATCTATATCTCTTTTAAAAGTACATTACCAAGTTTCTCAACAATCCCTACAACCAAAGCATTGCCCATTAAAAAAGCTCTTTTGCTATCACTTACACCAGCGGTATGATTGTCTGGAAACATGTTTAATCTCTCCAGTTCAACTGGTGTCAATCTTCTATGTCTCCCATCAACACAAACAACGTGTTTAAAGCGTGAAGCACTTGCTCCGCCTTCGCCAGTTATGATTGTTCTGGATGGTTTTTTTAAGCAATCTGGAAAAGACATGCTACCTTCACTATAGAGATATTTGTGTCCTGTTGTCTTATGTACTCTCTCGATTGATTTTGAATTTTTGTGATATTTCCACTTTTCTAGCTCTTCATCACTTATATAAAATTCTTTTGGCACATCTTTTTCATCTTGTAAAAAATCGCCAAGAACACTGAAATTTCCTTCATGTTCAGCTTTACATGTAGCTGTATAATAGACTCCATCTATCATGTATCCAGAGTCGTAAAAACTATTTTTATTAGAAGTGTTTTTATTGAAATTATCTGTAATATCAACCAAGTCATCTGAGAGTTTTAAGGAGAATATATCATCTTCTTGAATCATCTTTATAGGAAATGTTTTGGCAAAGATTCCATCTTTGCTCAGTACCTCAAATGGTGTTTTTTGTTGCAAATTCAAATACGGTTTTGTTCCATTTTTGTACGCCATTATAAAAACTCTTCGTCTTCTTTGTGGCATCCCATAGTCACTTGCATTTATAACTCTCCACTCAACCCCATAACCAAGAGAATTAAGCGATGAGAGAATAATTGCAAAATCTCTTCCTCTTTGAGCGGCAGGAGATTTTAAAAGCCTATCTACATTTTCAAGCAGAAGATATTTTGGTGCTTTCTCTTTTTTTTGCTTCAAAATTCTATATATCTCCCACCATAAGACACCCTTTTTACCAACAATTCCATGTGAATTTTTAAGAGTGCTTGCAACAGAGTAATCTTGACATGGAAAACCGCCTACGAGTAAATCGTGGTCTGGAATTACAGAAGCATCTACGGTAGAGATATCATCATTTGAGTGATTTTCATAGCCAAACCTAGCACAATATATGTCAGAAGCATGTTGCGTTTTTGTGGACGGTTCCCACTGATTGCTCCAAACTACGCTATAAGACTTATTTTCTAAACTGGTCTTTTCTAACCCCAGTCTAAAACCGCCAACTCCTGCAAACAATTCAACTGTTCTGATAGATAATGATTGTGAAGTTTGCATATTCATAGTTAACTCATTCATATTGTATGTAAATAAATTTGGTATTTTCATACTATCTTCCCCTAAATTTTATTAGGTTTTATAGTAATTAAAATTTAATAATTTTCTATAAAATATGACAAATTGACATATTTTATTTTTATAAATTTGTTTATTTTGCAAAATTATATCCAAACTTGCTCTTGATAACTTGAACTCCCTTTGTGTCACATTTAAGACACCTTTTTATGTTACCATCTTGTTTAATTTATTTTAAGGAATATATCATGCAAGACAAAATAGTTTTGGTAACAGGGGCAAACGGTGGGCTTGGGAATGCTTTTGTTCAGGTTCTCTTAGAGCAAAAAGCAAAAAAGATTTATGCGGCTGCTAGAGATATAGGCTCCCTTGCGCATTTAAAAGATATAAGCAATATTGAACTCTTAGAGCTTGATATTACCGATATTACATCTATAAAGGCGGCAAGAGAGAAGGCGAGCGATATAGATGTGCTAATAAACAATGCTGGTGTTAACTCCAACTCAAGAGTTTTTGATGGCGATTTTATCGATTTGCAAGTCAACTACAAAGGTACGGCAAGCCTCTGCAAAAGCTACTTTGAGTACGCAAAAGAGCATAAGCTACAAATCATCAACATCTCTTCCATAGTCGCTCTTTGCAATCTCCCTTTGATGGCAAAGTACTCCATCTCTAAAAGCGCTTTGCACTCCTTTACACAAGCTCTAAGAGCTGAGTTAAAAGCCTATGGTAGCGAAGTTTATGAGGTTTTTGCTGGACCAATTGACACAAGATTAACAGAGGGAGTTGACATGCCAAAAGCAGATCCTATTGATGTGGCAAAAAAGGTTCTAAAAGATGTTAAAGCGGGTGAGTTTGATATATTTCCAGACGTTTTTGCCCAGATGATAAAAGAGAGACTTGCCTCTGAGCCAAAAATGGTAGAAGCAGACTTTAGTATGTCGATTGTTGGTTAAGGCTCTCTAGCCCTTAACCCTCTTGTTTCTATCTTCCTCTTGAGCTTTGTAAAGTTCTGCACAACCTTTTGATAGCTCTCTAATCTTTAAGATGTAGTTTTGTCTCTCCGTTTGGCTGATTGCTTTTCTGGCATCTAGGACATTAAAAGTGCTTGCCGCCATCATACAAAGGTCGTACGCTGGAAGAGGAAGCCTAGCTTCTATGGTTTTTAGGCACTCTGCACTCTTTGCGTTAAACTCTGCAAATAACATCTCAGTATCTGCTATCTCAAAATTATACTTACTAAACTCTATCTCAGCCTCTTTATGAACATCTCTATAGAGAGTTTTTCCATGCTCATTTTCACCCCAAACTATATCAAAAACAGTGTCTACACCTTGTAGATACATGGCTAGTCTCTCTGTTCCGTAAGTTATCTCAACCGCAACAGGATTACACTCTATCCCGCCGACTTGTTGAAAATATGTAAATTGCGTTACTTCCATGCCGTTTAGCCAAACTTCCCAGCCAAGTCCCCATGCCCCAAGTGTTGGCGACTCCCAGTTATCTTCTACAAAACGAATGTCATGGTTTTTTACATCAAGCCCAAGATACTCTAGCGACTTTAGATAAAGCTCTTGAATGTTGTCAGGGGAAGGTTTTATGAGTGCTTGAAACTGGTAGTAACTTCCCAAACGGTTTGGGTTTTCGCCATATCTTCCATCGGTTGGACGGCGTGATGGTGCTACATAAGCAACAGACCATGGAGTTGAATCTAGTGAGCGTAAAAACGTAGCTGGATGAAATGTTCCCGCACCTGCAGGAATATCGTAAGGTTGAACAATATTACAACCCTGTTTCATCCAAAATTCTTGTAGTTTTAGTAACATGGAGCTAAAAGTTATCATAGTTGCCTCTTTTAAAAATTATGAAATTATATCAAAGCAATACTTTACTTTTTTGAAATCTCCTCTTTGAGAGCCTTATATAAAACTTTATGTGTTGAGCGCTTATGTATGTACTCTTTTGCACCAAAGAGTGTCTCAAACATGATTTTCCATAGAGTTTGAAAGTTATCATCATCTCTAATTGCACATAAATTTTTCTGCATTTTGTATTCAAGTTCTGCTAAAGCTTTTGCGTGAGCAACATACTCGCTTAGGATGTTATGCTCAACTCCCATCTCTTGAAAGTTTTTTACAAGCTTGATTAGAGAAGCCTCTTTTTGCGTAAAGTCATCACTCCCTAGAGGCATTAAAATATCATCTTTTAATAGCTCTTCTAAAAACTCTCTCTCAATATTATACTCATTTAAAAACTCCTCTTTTGTGTAGTGTTTTGCATTTTTTGGGATATTTTCTAGTGTCTGCATCATGGGTGCTATCATCGAAAAAGAGCTGGATAAAGAGCTGTTTTTATTTTTTAGCATTGTTTTGAGCTCTTCGTTAGAGCTCCCCATCTCTTGCTTCATGTAGCGTATATACTCTAAAATCTCTACATGTATATCTGAGTATCTATGAACGTTTGATTTTAGTTTTTTTGCCTCTGGAAGTAACCCTTCTCTTATGTAGTATAAAATTGTTGATTTTGGAGTTTGAGTAAGTTTTACTATTTGAGATACTTTGTATTTCATCTTTTGCCTGTTTACTTTTAACTAAGGATTGTACTCTATAATTCTAAACGTTAAGCACTACTTAACGTTTTAATAGAAACTAAACCTAAAGGGAAAAAAATGGCACATATTAAACTACCAGAATTTGAAGAGATGACTCCAGCTATACAAGAGAGAGCTCGTCCTATTTTAGAAAAAACAGGAAAACTTGGAGAAATTTTTAAGCTAATGGCAATGGATGAAAAAATCTACTTTGCAACAGATATGATGATTCAAAAATATCTTCTTGATGAGACGACACTCTCTTACGACACAAAAGAGGCTATTGCTCTTCTGGTTTCAAAAGAGAACGGATGTAAAATGTGCGTTGACGTTCATAAAGGTATCGCAAAAATGCTCGGGTTGTCTGATGAAAAAATTGAAAAAATTTTAGAGGGTGTTGATGCAATAGATACTGACGCAAAAGAGAAAGCTCTTCTAAACTTCTGTCTAAGAGCTGCTCAAAAAGATAGTTACAAGATGTTAAAAGAGGATATTGATGCAATTAGAGATTTAGGTTATAGTGATGCGCAGATTCTTGAAGCAGTCGCAATTACTGGATATTTCAACTACATAAACACACTCTCAAATGTTTTTGGACTAGGGCAGTAGTCGTGAGAAATATTTTTATTTTAATCTCTCTTTTTATAACGGTTGCTAGTGCACATGAGTACAAATCTGTTTTTAATTGCAATGCCAAAGATATGTCATACATAGCCAGCAGAATGGTACTTATAGAGAGAACCATGGATATGATACAAAAGAGTGGCGATAGCACTGATTTTGCTCTAACCATTCATGGAAACTGTTCCAAGATTGTCTCAAAAGATTATGATTTGATTGTAAAAGAGGATGAAATAGAGAGTGTAAAACTAGCTCAGTCTCAGCTTATAAAACTTGATAAAAGGGGCGTTAAGATAGTTGTTTGCGCTATGAGTCTAAACGCAAATGCGATAGATGAGAGTAGCGTAATCTCAGCTGTAAAAATCTCTCCAAATAGCTATTTAGATACTATCAAGTATCAAAACAATGGCTACGCACTTATGGTTTTTGAGTAATCTTTTATACGATTTTACATATTATATCACCTATCTCTTTTTGTAAGTGCGCCGCAACCACTGCGCACTTTACCTTTAGTAAAAAGCAGATATTTTTTCTATGCGATGGACTCATGCACTCGTAATTCCCCATACCTTTGCTTATGACTAAATCAACGTTATCAAAAATTTCTCTAGCATAAGAATTTGCTCTACTATATGCAAATCCAGGGCTGTTTACTCCACTGTCAATTAATTCACAAAGTTCATCAAATCCAGCTTCCTTTGCCTCTTTCATAGTTACGTCATTTATGATTGGTGTTCCTCTAACCATATATGAAAATTTTATCTTAGGATAGAACTCTTGGAGTGTTTCAATAAACATATAATCAAAAATATGCTCACCTACATTATCTCCGATTATTAAAACACTCTTTGAACTCTGTAGTTTTTCTTCAAAGAGAGAAAAATCATCATAGGCGAAATCAGTATAAAAGATTTTATCAAGCTCCTCTTTTAAGTCAAATTCCACTTCAGCAGCAAGATCAATAACATTTCCAGCCACAGCTATTTTTGTAGCGGTTAATAATTTGTTTTGAGATTTTAATAACTTCTCTTTTAACAGTGGAACAAAAGAGAGAGCTTTTTTTGTTGAGAGAGTCTTTACTTCATCGTATAAATCTATTTTATTGGCTATTTGCGCCATTTTTTCATAAACATAAGAGGCTATTTCAGGAGGAGCATCGCTAAAGGAGAAAGATTTGCTCATCTCCTCTACAGTTGAAGTTAATTTTTTAGAAAGCAACTCATCTGCGCCAATTGCATTTGCTACTTTTACACTTTGATTTATTATACATGTAACACAAGCTTCATCAATAGTCATATTGTGAAATACCCACTATTTTTCAGTATGTTCTTCTATGGCTTTGTTCCACATAAGCTTATATTTTCTTCTCATAAATTCGACTTCTTGCTGGGAGAGTTTTAATTGTTCTTGAAGTGTATGTATAGTTTTTCTATCTTCATCATAAAGTTCTTGCAAAGAAGAGAGCGCCTCTCTTAAAAACTCATTTTCAACTCTAACAGCTCTTAGAGTCTCATCTTTTGCATCAAGAACCTTTTCATGTAAATTTATGATGGTGCCTATTGTTTTTTCAACAAACTGAGGCTGAACTAACATCTCTTTTGTGTTATGTGAAGAGAGCTCTTTTAATTGAGCGGGAACCACTTCTCTTGCACCTTTGGATGGGTCGATATATCTTATGCCATCTTCAACTTTTAGAGTAAGTTTGCCTCTGTGTGCTAAATCGTCAATAGCAGACATATCTAGCCCTGTTAGTTCCATATACTCTTCATCACGCATCCACTTCATAGCCATTCCTTTAATTTATTTCACACCCTCAAGAGTACATAGTAAATTCAAGAGAATCTTTATGTTAATTCGTAAGGGTTAGAGAGATGATTCTCTAACTTACTCTAACATTTAATTTCCCTCGGCAAGAAGCCCACGACATAACTGTCGTTTAGCATTTATCTTTTTTTACTATGGTAAGATAGTCTCTATCTCCATAGAATCCATCTCAACTTTTTTAGCTTTTGCTATACGATCCTCTTTTAACTTAACTGCCAACTCTTCATTATCAAGAGCTAAAATTTGCATAGCTAAATATGCAGAGTTTATAGCTCCTGCTTTTCCTATTGCAACTGTAGCAACTGGCATTCCAGCTGGCATCTGAACAGTTGAGAGAAGTGCGTCTATTCCACTTAGAGCTGATGCGCTCATAGGAACACCAATAATTGGTTTTACTGTTTTAGAAGATAAAACACCTGCTAAATGTGCAGCCATGCCAGCTGCAGCTATGAAAACATGAGCACCTTTTTTTTCTGCTTGTACAATGTAATCTTTCGTTCTCTCAGGAGAGCGATGTGCTGAAGATATAATCATCTCGTAAGAGACACCAAACGCCTCAAGCGTATCTGAACATGACTTCATAATCTCATAATCACTTCTGCTACCTATCACAATTGAAACAAACTTCATATATTTATCTTCCTTTTTTTTTGGTGGACGATTATATCATAGCTTTTTAAACTATTTTTTGATAGATAAATAGAGCTTATTAAACTTTTGGATAAGTTCCCATATCAGGATGTGCTGGGATTCTCAAAAAAGTATAAGGCGGAAGTTTAATCGGCAGTGTAATCGGATTTAAGTTTCCGCTATGTACCTCATCCCAAACTTTTTTATTTTGGGCTATGAGTTTTTTTAGCTTCATATAAACTCTGCCTTCTCTCTCATAAATAGTACCAATTTCATTATCCACCATCTCTATCTTTGCATCAAGCGGAGCGACAAGTTCTAGTTCATCATGTGGAAGAGTTTTATATTTGCATAAAAAATGTGTACCTCTCTCGTCCACTTGCCCGCTCACCTGATGAGTTCCTAGCTGCATAGTAAAATCAAGGCTCTGGGTGTCATGTTTCTCAAAGGGTCTTGAGATAAGATAAGCATCTGTATAGCCTCTGTTTTGAAGAGATTGAAGTTCATACTGATATTTTTCTACATCATTTACGCCATTATAATAATCATCAATCGCCATTCTGTAAGCTTTTGCTGTAACTGCTGCATAGTATGATGTTTTTGTTCGACCTTCTATTTTTATAGAATCCACTGCACCAGTATCGAGTATCTCTTTTACATGTGAAGCAAGATTTAAATCTTTGGAGTTCATGATATAAGTTCCAACGCCCTCATCCTCCTCAAGCCTAAAGAGTGTTCCAGTCTCTGGATTTGCAGCATACATCTCATAAGGAAATCTGCAATCATTTGCACAACTTCCACGATTTGGAACGCGCCCACTTTGAAGAGTAGAGATAAGACATCGTCCGCTGTAAGCAAAACACATAGAGCCATGAACGAATACTTCAAGCTCCAACTCTGGAAGCTCTTTTTTAATCTCCACCAAATCACGAAGTGAAATCTCTCTTGCCGTAATTATGCGAGTAGCACCCATATCATAGTAAACTTTTGCATCTAAAACATTCATAACGTTGGCTTGAGTTGAGAGATGAAGTGGCATGTTTGGAGCTAACTCATGACATAGTTTTAAAACTCCTGGCGTTGCGACAATAAAAGCATCAGGTTTTAATTCTGCCATTTTTAATATATGTTTTTTCAAAAGATTAAGTTGAGAGTTAAAAGGGAAGCCATTGATAGTTGCATAAACTTTTTTGCCTCTTGCATGTGCGTAAGCTATGCCCTCTTCAAACTCCTCAAAGCTAAACTCTTTTCCAGAGCGAATTCTAAGAGAAAAATGACTCACTCCGCCATAAACGGCGTCAGCTCCAAAATCAATAGCAATCTTTAACTTCTCAAGCGTCCCAGCGGGAGACAACAGTTCAACTTGACTCATTGTTTTACAAAACTTGCTAACAGTGCTTCTATATCTTCGTTTGAAGCAAGTTCGTTATGAGTATCGCCTACAATATGTTGAGCGGAAGAGACTCTCTTCTCATCATCAATTCTACCCTCAAAAAGAGAGTTCATATAGTTGGAGAGTGCGCGCATAACATTTATAACACGCTCTATCTTCTGACGATGAATATCTTGATACTGCATAATATCCATAACGCTCATGATAGAATCTCCGCCAGACTGCATAGACTCTATTATCTGATTTGCATCATCTAATGCAGCGCTATTTTTTTCTAACTGTGTTGCAAAAGCTTCAACATCTGGAAATTTTTTGTTTAATGTTTTAAAGAGGGCGATATTGCTGTTTATAACTTCAACAACGCCATTCATAACCTCTTCACTATCCATAAGGTTATTTGAAACACCCTCTATAATGTCAAATATTTCACTAGCTTTCTCTTCACTCTCTTTGGTTACATCATCTAATTGATGAACCATTTTATTCTCTTCTGTTGCAGGCATAGGCCAGTGATGAGCAGTTTTTTTTGTATAGCCTACTGGTTTCTCTTTAACTGTTTTAGTTTCTTCTTCTTCAAAAACTAAATCATCATCATCAACTTCTTCATCTTCTTCTAAATCATTTTGCTCAGAAACGCTCTGTTCATCCCCTAATGAATCCAAATCATCAATATCGCCACTCATCAAAGCATCAAGTTCTTCTTGGGTCATAATCAATTCTCCATATTTATAAAATTAGCTAAATTTATTGTTTGACACTATAATATCATAAAAATATATAAAATTGGAATGCCAATATGATAGCTGACTTACATAATCACACCAAACTTTGCAACCACGCAGAGGGAGAAATAAATGAATATATAGAAAAAGCGATTGAGTGCAATATTAAATATTTTGGATTTGCAGAACATGCACCGATGAATTTTGATCCAAAATACCGTATTAGTTTTGAGCAGATGCAGAGCTATGAGCAGAGCATTTTAGAGGTCAAAGAGCTATATAAAGAAAAGATAGAGATTTTGTTGGGGTATGAAGTAGATTATCTAAGAGGCTACATGGACGAGAGAGTATTAAATGCAAAAGTTGATTATCTCATTGGGAGCGTACACTTTATAAATGAGTGGGGGTTTGATAATCCAGAGTTTATAAAAGATTATGAAAATCAAGATATTGATGAAATCTGGCAAAAATATTTCGATGCGATAGAGGAGATGGCTAAGAGCAAACTATTTGACATAGTTGGACACTTAGATTTAATAAAAATTTTTAAATTTATGCCAAAAGGAAATATTGCATATATTGCAAAAAATGCTCTCAAAGCAATTAAAGATGCTGATATGTCTGTTGAAATAAACGTTGCGGGTCTTAGAAAACCTATTGCTCAAACATACCCATCGTATGATTTACTAAAAGAGGTTAAAAAATTAAATATTTCTATAACATTCGCCTCTGATGCGCACAAGCCAGAGCAAGTTGGGCTATTTAGCGATGAAACTATGAAAATGGTCAAAGAGTTAGGTTTTAGCCAATGCGTAATATATCGCAACAGAAAAAAAGAGTTTATAAATCTTTAATAGATTCACTGTAAAAGCAATTTTAAAGACTTAGCTCTGTATAATGCCCCAACATAAAATTAAGTAAGGAAATTAAAATGGGAAAATATATAGAATTAACTAGCTCAGATTTTGAAGCTACATTAAGTAAAGGTGTTTCTTTAGTTGATTTTTGGGCACCATGGTGTGGACCTTGTCGTATGATTGCTCCTGTAATTGAAGAGTTAGCAAATGATTATGATGGCAAAGCTAAAATTTGTAAAGTAAACACTGATGAAGAGCAAGATATTGCTGTAAAATTTGGTATTCGTTCTATCCCAACTATCATGTTTTTTAAAGATGGCAAAATGGTAGATCAAGTTGTTGGAGCGCAATCTAAAGCTGCTCTTGCACAAAAAATCGACGCTCTTTTAGCGTAAAGATTTCTTCGGTGAAGCAAGGAGGCAGAAGTCTCTTTTCTTTATCTACCCTCCTAGCCTCTTTTTTTGGGGCAGCTATGATAGCTGCTGCTTTTGCTTACTTCAACTACAAGTTTTCAGAATATAAATTCATCGACTTCAAAGAGTGGACGTTTTATGAACAAAAAGATATATTTAGCCCCACAGAAGATGACTATATAATAGTATTTTACTCTTCAAGAGAGCCTGAGACTGCAAAACTCTTATCTCAAACAAAACTTAACTATCAAATTTTGGCAATTGACTACTACAATCAAGTATTTCCAAAGACCGATGGTACAACATTTCTTAGGTCTGGAACAAAAACGTCACTTAGCTTTATCCAGAGGTTTAATATCTATGAATCCCCATCTATCTTCTTTATAAAAAAAACAAAAGAGCAGATTTATAAACAAGATAGTATGATACTCAAACTAGATAATTTGAATGAGTTATCAAATAAAATAAAAGATTTATAAAAGGATTATGTTTATGATTTTGGATTGTGCAATTATTGGTGGAGGACCTGCTGGTCTAACTGCTGGACTCTACGCTACTCGTGGCGGATTAGAAAATGTAGTTATGTTTGAAAAAGGAATGCCTGGTGGTCAGATTACACAAAGTTCTGAGATAGAGAATTATCCTGGTGTTACAGGCGAAATCAGTGGAATGGATTTAATGATTCCATGGCCAGCACAGTGCCAAAAATTTGGACTTAAGCATGAGATGGTTGCTGTTCTTAGAGTTAGTAAAGATGGAGATATTTTTAAAATTCTTAAAGAAGATGGCACAGTAGCGGAGGCTCACAGTGTAATTGTTTGTACTGGCTCATCTCCAAGACGTGCTGGTTTTAAGGGAGAGAATGCTCTCTTTGGAAAAGGTGTGAGTACTTGTGCTACATGTGATGGATTTTTCTATAAAGGAAAAGAGGTAGTTGTCATTGGCGGAGGCGATACAGCTCTTGAAGAGGCACTTTATCTTGCTAAAATATGCTCAAAAGTATATCTTGTTCACAGACGTGACACATTCCGCTCTGCTCCCAATACGGTAGAGAGAGTTAAAAGAACACAAAACATAGAACTTGTCCTAAACTCCTCTCCACAAGAAGTGTATGGCGATGAAATGGGTGTTACTGGGATTTTTATAAAAAATAACAATGGTGAAATACGTGATATTAAAGTTCCAGGAGTATTTACTTTTGTTGGCAATGATGTAAACAACCAAACCCTAAAACAAAAAGATGGGACCTTTTTATGTGAAATGAATAAACAAGGTGAAGTTATTGTAGATATTAGCATGCAGACTTCCATAAAAGGACTTTTTGCTGCTGGAGATATGCGAGTTGCAGCTCCTAAGCAAGTTGTAAGTGCAGCTGGTGATGGTGCAGTCGCTGCATTAAAAGCAATCTCTTATGTTGATGAGCTATTAAATCACTAAAATAAAATTTTTAAATGTTATAAGTATAAAAGGGGAATAAAATGGTAAAAGTTGGTGTTTTTGGTGCAAATGGAAGAGTTGGTAAACTGCTTATAGACGACCTCAAATTAAGTGAAAATATTAGTCTTAGTTCTGTATATGTAAGAAACTCTCTTGATTTCTCAATTGACCCATCGGTGCTTGTTAGCACTGATATGAAATCATTTCTTAATGCATGTGATATAGTTATCGATTTTTCACTTCCTGAGGCTTGTGAAGATTTGCTTGAAGCTGCAATTAAAACTCCAAAACCTTTAGTTATTGGGACAACTGGATTAAATGCTCATCAACTAAATCTTTTAAAACAAGCAAGTGAGAATATGCCTATTCTATATGCTACAAATATGTCTTTAGGAGTTGCTCTCTTAAACAAGCTCGTACATCAAGCTTCAGCAGCATTAAAAGGCTTTGATATAGAGATTGTAGAGATGCATCATAAACATAAAAAAGATGCACCAAGCGGTACTGCACTCACTTTAGCACACTCAGCTGCAAGTGGGCGTGGTTTAGACCTTAACAAGGTTCGTGTAAGCGGAAGAGATGGCAACATCGGTGAGAGAAATAGTGATGAGATAGCCGTAATGGCTCTTCGTGGCGGAGATATTGTTGGTCGCCATACTGTAGGTTTTTACAACGATGGAGAGTTTATAGAACTAAATCATACAGCTACTTCAAGAAATACATTTAGCAAAGGGGCTATAAGAGCTGCCTCATGGTTAGCAAAAAAAGAAGCAGGACTCTATTCTATAAGTGACTGTTTAGAAATTTAAATCAATTTTATTTTAATTTGATTTTAGTATAATCGCAAAAATATTTAACTATTTAGCCAAGGAGAGAAATGTGCTAGAAGATATGAATGAAAAGTGTGCAGTTGTAGGGATTTATGGCAATAAAGAGGCTTCAAAACTGGCTTATTTTTCACTTCACGCACTTCAACATCGTGGCCAAGAAGCAGCTGGAATAAGCTCTTCAAACGGAGTTAAACTTCAAACTATTAAAAAACGTGGCTTAGTTATGCGTGTTTTTGATGAGAAAAAACTCGAAACCCTAAGAGGCTCAAGTGCAATAGGTCATACCCGCTACTCAACTGCTGGAGATGACTCAATCCTAGATGCTCAACCAGTTTTTGCAAGATATGATTTGGGTGAAATGGCAATTGTTCATAATGGAAATTTAACAAATGCTGAAGAGATTCGCAACAGACTCATAGACAAAGGTGCGATTTTTCAGACATTTATGGATACTGAAAACCTTATCCACCTTATAGCAAAAAGTGAAAAAAGAAAACTCCTAGATAGAATTATTGATGCTGTTGGGAAAATCGAGGGTGCTTTCTCACTTGTCTTTTTAAGTAGAACAAAGATGTTTGCTATGCGTGACCGTCATGGTTTTCGTCCACTAAGCCTTGGAAAACTTCCAGGTGGCGGTTATATTGTTGCTAGTGAAACATGCGCATTTGACCTTGTAGGAGCTGAGTTTATAAGAGATGTAAAGCCTGGAGAACTTCTTATCTTTGATGAAGACAAAGAGCCAGAGAGTATTCAAGTTTTTGAGCCAACTCCAAAGCACTGTATATTTGAATATGTCTATTTTTCAAGACCTGATTCAAAAGTTTTTGGACAAAGTGTTTATCAGACCAGAAAAGATATGGGAAGAGAGTTAGCGCATATAAAACCTGTTGAAGCAGATATGGTTATCCCTGTTCCAGATGGCGGTGTACCAGCGGCTATAGGTTACGCTCAAGAGAGTGGTATTCCTTATGAGATGGGAATTATGAGAAACCACTATATCGGACGAACTTTTATCGAACCTACTCAAGAGATGAGAGATTTAAAAGTTAAAATGAAGCTCTCTCCAATGACTGACATTATCAAAGGCAAAAGAGTTATCGTTGTAGATGACTCAATAGTTCGTGGAACAACATCAAAAAGAATTGTAAGAATGTTAAAAGAGGCAGGAGCTAGTGAAGTTCATATGAGAGTATCTTCTCCTCCAACCACTGATCCATGTTTCTATGGAGTTGACACACCAAATAAAGATAAGCTAATCGCTGCAAATATGAGCCAAGATGATATATGTAAGTTC
Organism: Sulfurimonas denitrificans DSM 1251; assembly: GCF_000012965.1. Classification (NCBI taxonomy): domain Bacteria; kingdom Pseudomonadati; phylum Campylobacterota; class Epsilonproteobacteria; order Campylobacterales; family Sulfurimonadaceae; genus Sulfurimonas; species Sulfurimonas denitrificans. The sequence goes on from NC_007575.1 coordinate 1,952,903, forward strand.
ATTGAAGCTGATTCATTGGCATATCTTGATGAGGCTTCACTTCTTAGAAGTGTTAAAACCGATACAGACAACTACTGTACTGCTTGTTTTACAGGAAAATACATAGTTTAATGAAACAAATTTTTACCTTTGGCAACTACTTACGAGATAAGTTTGGTTGTAAAGTTTATAAAGTCGGTATCAATATCTCTGGTTTTACATGTCCAAATATAGATGGAACAGTAGCGAAGGGCGGATGCACATTTTGTGAGAATGACTCCTTTAGCGCAAGTACAAATGAGACTCAAGAGCTAAAAGGGTTTCATTTAAATCTCAACTCACAAATAAATCCAAATTTAGATAAACAACTTCTACAACTTGAGATGCAATTTAATGCAATTAGTAAAAGACAACGTGATGAGTATGGAGCTAAAAAGTTTTTAGTCTATTTCCAATCTTTTACAAATACCTATGCTCCACTCTCAACACTAAAGGCTCTCTACGAAAAAGCTCTCTCATTTGATAATGTAGTAGGTCTTAGTATTGGCACACGCTCAGATAGCATAACAGATGAGACGTTAGAGTACATAGCACAACTTAACAAAGAAAAAGAGATATGGATAGAGTTTGGGATACAATCAGTCTATGATGAAACACTCAAAAAAATAAATCGCGGTCATGATAGCGCAAATGTTAAAGAGTGGATTTTAAAGGCAAAGAAGAGCGGGTTACATGTATGTGGACATCTTATATTTGGTCTGCCTGATGAGACACAGGAGATGATGCTTCATACCGCAAAAGAAGCTTATCTGTGGGGAATTGATTCTGTGAAGTATCACCCTCTTTATGTTGTAAAAAAAACAGCTCTTGCAAATGATTTTACAAAAGGAGATTTTTTGCCAATTAATGAAGAGTTATATCTTGATACGCTTACAAAAGCTATAAATATGAAGCCAGATACTATTTCAGTTCAAAGAGTAACAGCTGGAATAGATAATGACTCTCTTCTAGCACCAGAGTGGTGTAGAGATAAAAATGCTCAGATTAAAAAGATAAACAGCTCACTCAAACCTTTTAATCTTAAGTATTAATGCGCAGAAACGTTAGAGAAATGTGAAACACTACTAAAGTATGGTGGATAATCAAAATATACTCTAAACTCTTGACTCTCTTTAGGCTTTAAATTTTTTGCTACTACAAACTTATATTCAATTTGCTGCGGTTTGGTATCTTTTCTTGATTCATCAGATATTATAAAATCAAAAAAATCAAAAAAACCTCTTGGGCTAAAAAATGTACCAGCTTTTACATTGCCACTTACATGTCCTTTGTTTACGAGTTTTATCTCAAAGGTGACCTCTCCAATCTCATAATCACCCTCATTTCTTACAATTCCACTATACATAATCTGCTCTGTACTTAAATTTCTTTTATTTTCAAGCTTATAAAGTTTTGCGATTTTCGTATATTTATCAATAACAACTATTGAAACAGCAGACATTAAAATGGTTATAAGCAAAACTGAAAATATTATAGAGAAAACCATGCTCTGTTTTTTCTGCTTTAATGCAAAAAAAACTCCCACACCCAAAACAATAAATCCAATCGTAAATGCTAAATAGTGCCAAAAGTTAAAAAGTGTAATCATCTGCAATCTGCTCCAAGAGAGACATTATAATCACCACCATAAACAAATGGAGAAATAATAATCTTAATTTCACGCTCTTGCCCAATGGCAATATCTTCTTCAACAATCGACATTTTAACGATAGGCTTGAATTTTTTTATATAATCTTTAATTTCGTTGCCACTGAATCTATATACAGTAGCACTAACCTTACAACTTTTAAAATCTCTTTGTGAAACGTTTTTAACTCTTCCATAAACTACAACCGCTTGTGTAAAGGAGAGTTTTTTTTGGCTAGTAAGTGTTGTCTCGTTTTTAAAAAGATAATTGTGCATCTCTACATAACCAACTGTTGAGCCAAATATGAGGATTATAAATGCAAAAAAGATTAAAAATACAGCCAAGAGCGTTTTTTGACGAAAAACTATGCCAATAATTAGCAAAATCAGAAAAACAAGTAACAAAGAACCAAAAAGAATATAATCATAAAGGATTAACTCTTTAATGAATTCGTTTATTTTATACATGTTATTCTATGTATCTCTTGAGTTTTTCTCAGCGATTCCACTCATATCAAATCTGCGAGAGAGCTCTTGTTTGATTCTATCTGGAGATATATTTTTTGCAGCAAGTGCGACAAGCACATGGTAAGTTAAGTCTGCTGCTTCATAAATTATCTCTTTTTCATCACTATCTTTACATGCAAAACTAAACTCAGCTGCCTCTTCTACAACTTTTTTGAGTATTGTATTATCGCCTTTGCTAAGAAGTTTTGCAGTCCATGACGTGCTTGGATCTGCAAATTTTCTCTCTTGAATGGTGTGATAGAGTGTATCAATAACTCCATAAAGAGCTTCACTCTTAACTTCTATCTCGCTCTTTATCGTTCCTGTTTGTAGCTCTGTAAAAAAACAAGAGCGTCTCCCTGTATGGCAAGCTACACCATGCTGTTTAACTTTTATCAAAAGAGTGTCATTATCACAATCGATACTAAAACTATCTATCTCTTGTATATGCCCGCTGCTCTCACCTTTTTTCCAGATACGCTGTTTTGAACGAGAAAAGTAGTGAGCAATTTTTGTGCTAAGCGAGAGCGTTAATGCCTCTTCGTTCATGTATGCCATCATCAACACTTCATTGGTTATGATATCTTGAACAACTACTGGCAGAAGTTCTATTTTCTGCCAGTCTATTTTATTTATAATCTCTTGCATATAAATCTACTCAGTAGCTGTTGAAGTTCTCTGTTTAGCATCTTTCATATCAACCCAGATATTTGGAGTTGATCCACCAGGTGTTAAGAAAATTTTAGCATCTTTATTATCTCTAAGGGCTTCATTAAATTGACCTTGAACTTTCATCTGCTCCAACTGAAGTAGCTGAGTAGTCAATGATTTTGAAATCAAGTAGTTAGCTTTTGATTTTGCATCTGCATCAATTGTAATTGCATCAGCTAGACCTTGAGCTTCAATTCTAGCCTTCTCTGCTATACCTCTTGACTCTGCAGCACGTCTTAGTGCTTCTTGCTCAGCACGCAGAACCTCTTGCTCAGCTTTTTGAACTTGTTGTTTTGCTATTTGAACATTCTCTATCTGCTCTTTTACTTTTGGAGGAAGTAAAATTTCACGAAGCTGAACAGACTGTAAATCTGCTGGAGAGTTCTCTAGCCCCGTTACACTTCCTCTAATTCCAAGTTCTATCTCTTCTGCTATGCTATTTCTCATCTGTGGAAGACTCTCAGCATCGTACTTACCTACAACATTACGAACTACGTCACGTACAACTGGATTGATTATCTTATCTTCCCAGCTAAATCCCCAGTTTGAAATTGTTTGTGCTGCGAATTGCGCATTTAATCTGTACTGCACTGTAAGCTCTATAGCAACTGGAAGACCACGTTTATCTAGAACAGCAATTGCTGGTTGAGCCTTTATGCCTGATGAGAGACTTCCGCCACCAGCTTCAATTCCAGATGCATAGTTAAAGATACGCACCTTTGTATCTACAATATAAACTTTTTGAATTACAGGTAAAATAAAATGTAGTCCTGGAAGAAGCGCTTGATCTTGGTACTTTCCGTTTGTACTTAAAATTCCGCGTTCACCCTCTTCAATAATCGTAAAAGGTTTTGCTAAAACTAAAATAATTATAATTGCTACTAAAAAGTAAGCAACTCCTGCTTTTCCTCCGCCAAAGTTAAAATCTATCTTTGGCATTTGAGGAATATTTCCACCGCCGCCGCTCCCGCCGCTCGATTTTTTCTCAAACCCATCACTCTGGCTCTTTTTCTTATTAAAATAGTCATTCATATCCGATGCCATTGTTATGTTTTCCTTCATGTTTTAATTCCTTAATTTTTTAGTTTACGTATGTTAAGTAGTGCTCATATTTTTTATCTCTGCCAAATACAACGTCAAAATATTTACTTTGAAGTTTTTCTGTCATCTCGCCTCTTGCGCCACATCCTATATCTCTGCCATCAACATGACGAACAGGAGTAATCTCAGCAGCAGTTCCAGTTAAAAATGCCTCATCTGCAACGTAAACATCCTCCCTTGAGAGACGGCGACGCTCAACTTTGATGCCCATATCAGTCGCTAACTCAATCACTGTTTTTTGAGTAATTGATTCTAGTGAGTTGTCGTTTGGAGGAGTAATTAAAACTCCATTCTTTACCATAAAAAAACTAGCCCCCGAAGCTTCTGCAACATAGCCTTGATCATCAAGCAAAAGCGCTTCTTCATATCCACAGTCTATAGCTTCATACTTAGCCATTTGAGAATTTAAGTAGTTTGCAACTGCCTTTGCTTTACCCATATTTGAAGTGTTTGCTGGTCTGCTCATAGATACGATTTTAAGTTTTATCCCTTTTTTCATACCCTCTTCACCAAGATAAGCGCCCCACTCCCAAGCTGCAACAACAGTTTCAACTGGTGCGTGTTTATGGTAAACACCCATAACACCATAACCTAAAAATGCAAATGGACGAAGATATACATTATCGCCCTTAAACTCATTTTTTGCAACTAGTTCTATTTGTGCCTTGTTAAGCTCCTCAACTGAGTAAGGAATTTCCATAATAGTCATCTTTGCAGACTCTTTTAATCTTTTTGTATGGTCATTTAGGCGAAAAATAGCGTAACCTTTTTGGGTTTTATATGCCTTAGTGCCTTCAATTACGCCATTACCATAGTGTAGTGTATGAGAGAGTACATGTACCTTTGCATCATCCCAACTAACAAACTTTCCATTCATCCAAATATACTTAGCTGCATCCATCTGCTTCTCCAATAATTACTACATAAAAATTGTCGCTATTTTATCTAAAATGATGTTTATGTTGTATTAATCCTTGGGAAGTGTCACTTTATAAGGAAGGAAAAAGAGTTATTTACATGTAAAAAATTGATATAAAAATTATTCATTGAGAGATAAAGCTCTAATGGCTTTATCTCTATATAAAAATGTGAAGCAGTTAAGTTTATTGCTATCATTATTAGGAGGGCTAAACCTGATAAAACAACAAAACTATAATTGTTTGCCGATTCCCTTAGTAAGGTTTAGCATAAAGGCCAACCCCTTTCTTGTCTCTTCATCTTTCATCAACTTTAATATACCAAAAAGAGTAGGCACTGGATTGTTTGCACTCTCTCTTTTTGCAAAACGAACTGCATTTTCTGTTATAAATCCAGCCGTAGCTAAGTTATCAACTGTTCCTATCATCTTCTCAACCATTGGTTGTGTTGTCATCTCTATGTTGTCTGAAATAACTGCCATTAGGTCTATAAGATTGTCTATGCGTCCTGTTTGGATTAGCATAGTCATCTTTGCTTCTAGCTCTTGCATCTCTTTTGTTTTTAAAACTTCCACTTTTTCGCTCATCTTTTTCTCCTATACCATACCACGAGCTGCTGCCCAGTAGATGCCTTTATTAAAGCCTTTTCTCACAAAGCTACCTAGTTTACTACAAGGTGTTGGTTGAACATCCTCTTCATAGTTGTACCAAAGAGGCATACCGCAAGATAACCCCATTTGAGCGATGGCAATAACTAGTCCGTCATAGTTCTCTGTTGGGTAACCATGACGAAGTTCTGATGCGATATTATCTGCTACTACATCTGTTTGATTATGTATCGTTCCACCAGCTTTTGATACGGGCAAGTCAACAACATCTCCTAGTGTGTAAACATTACTCAACCCTTTTACCTTTAGAGTTTTTTTATCTGTTGGAAGCCAACCCTCATTATCTAATGCTTGCGAGAGACCTGATTCTCTTATAAATTTTGTAGCTATAAAAGGTGGTGTTGACATGAGTATATCAAACTCAATCTCTTCTCCCTCCGCTGAATAAGCTATCTTCTTCTTGGCATCAACTTTACTCAACGTAAAACCTGTTCTATGTTTTATTCCTGCACCATCAAATACAGCAGGTAAAACTTTTGAAGTTGGCTCTTGAAGAAAAAGCCCATTTGTTACACTTTGCGCATGAGTTGGGTAAGTATAGAGTATCTCAATATTCTCTCTTACACCTCTTTGTGTTAAAAAATCATGCAACATGATGGTTGTCTCAACAGGCGCTATACCACACTGATGTGGAATGTTTGGAGTTTTTGGAAAATTTACTGTAACAAGAACTCTTCCCTTTGTAATGTTATGAAACTTTTTTGCTAACTTTGTAGCACCCTCATAAGTATAAAACCAGTCTCCGCCCTCACTAAGTCCAGGAATTCTATCTGGAGCCGCTTCACAGCCAGTAGCTAAAACTAAAAAATCATACTCAAATTTTTTACCGCTTTTTGCTTTTACAAAGTTGTTCTTTGTATCTATCTCTGTAGCTTCTTGTATCTCAAAGTTTATCTCGCTCATAAGCAGTGAACGCTGGTCTCTTACAAACTCATATCCTTCTGATTTTCCAAAAGCAACATACATAGCACCTGGTCTATAGTAGTGATTTTTAGAGTTAGAAATCAGTGTAATTTCTATCTCACCTCTATCAATCTCTGGCATAAGTTTTTTTGCAAGATTATTTGCAGTCATAGTTCCAGCAGTTCCGCCACCGACTATAAGAATTTTTTTCTTCATACTCTCTCCTTATTTTAGCTATTATGAATGCTAACTTAAAATAAGAAGTTTAGTATAAGGGATGTATAAGATTTGCATAAGGTTTTATCTGCTGAAATTATGCAAGCTACTCTACTCTATATCCAAGCCCTTTAACATTTTCTATAACACCTTGATAGAGTTTTTTTCGGATACCTACTACCACCATTCTAATAGCATCATCACTAACACTCTCCTCCCAAACGCTATGTTCAATCTGCTCTATACTAACTATAGATTTTCTGTTTTTTAACAAAAGTTCAAGAAGCAAAACCTCTTTTTTTGTTAGTTTTATACTCTGCTCATCTTTTTTTACTAACTTCTGTTTGTAGTCATACATGTAGCCCTCATTTAAAAAAAACACCTGCTCATCTACTTTAGCTCTACTTGAAGCTATTGCGACTAAAAATTCATCTATATCTATTGGCTTCTTAAGATAAAAATCAACATTTGACTCTACCGCTCTGTTAATGTACTCTGGGGTATTGTAAGCTGTCATGACAACTCTCGTGGTACTTGGAGAGAGTAGTGATATCTTTTGCAGAAGATGCAAACCATCGACTTGTGGCATCTGGATATCTGAGATGATAACATCAGATGGAGTTTGTTCAAAAAGCTCTAAAGCCTCCATGGCATCTTTTGCAACTCTAACCTCTTTGAAATAGATGGACAAAACACGACTAAGCCACTTTAGAGTGCTCTCATCATCTTCTGCAATCAAAAGAGTAAGGGAGTGTAGTTTTTTATGTATGGCTTGCATCTTAATAACCTTTTTTTAGCATAATAGTAAACTTCGCACCATCTTTAGTGTTTTTGACCCTCAAGAGTCCATTCATGTGGCTCTCTATAATCACTTTTGACATATAAAGCCCTATTCCGCTTCCTTTATCTTTTGTTGTAAAGTATGGATTAAATATCTTTGGCATATCCTCTTTAGAGATTCCTCCACCATTATCAACTATCTCTATTTGAAAATTCTCTTTTACTCTTTTTATGAGTATCCCTATTTTGCCATTTTGCACACTTCTTGAGACTATCGCCATCATTGCATTATTTATCATATTTAATATAACTTGCCTAAACTCATTTGCAAAACCTAAAATGCTCAAATCTAAGCTCTCATCTTTTGTTATCTCTATAGCAATAGTATAGTTTTTCAGTTGTATCTCTATAAGTCTTATGGCATCTTCTATGCTTTGTAAAAGGTTAAAACTCTCTTTTTGCTTAGTTATCCTAAAGAAGACACTAAAGTCATCAATGGTTTGGGACATGTAGTTTAGTTTTTGCATCATTTCTGCTTCTATCTCTTTTAAAAACTTAACATCTATATTTTTCTGGCTTGAGATATGTCTTAGCCCTTGGACTATGATGCCAAGGCTATTTAGCGGTTGCCTCCATTGGTGGGCAATAGAATCTATCATCTCGCCCATAGCAGCTAGTCTTGACTGATGACACATTATCTCATGTTGCTGGGTTCTTTTTGCGACTTCTATCTCAACTTGTTTTTTTAGTTTGTCTTGGTACATAATATCTTCTGTAATATCTGAAGTTATCATGATAATTTCATCTCTGCTTTGCAGATATGCCAAAGACATACTAGCGTTTATATGGATGCCAGACTTTGTAACACAAACTTTTTTAAACTTCTCAAAACTTCCAAACTCTATCGCTTTTTCAACTGCAGTTTTTGATGGAGCTGCGTACTCAGCAGATGAGAGAGAGATACATGAGTGGCTATATAACTCCTCCATCGTGTACTCCATCATATTTTGAAAGAACTTGTTCGCATATAAAAACATTCCATTTCTATCTAGGATAGAAATTCCGTTTGCAGCAAGATCAAAAACTGCTTGAAGCTCCTCTTTTTTAGAAGTAAGTTCGCCCAAACTCTGTTTTAGTTTTGATTCAACTTCAAAGTAGGATGTAATATCGTAAAAGTAAAAGATATTAGAGTTAAAATAAACCTCATACTCTCGTCCATCCCAGCTAATATTGCAGCTCTTAGACTTTTTTTTCTTAAGTTTTTTAACTCTCTTGTAAGCCTTTGCATCAAAGATATCTTTTAGCTTTTGATATTTTAATTTTTTTAAACTCTTTTTTCCACCATAAACACCAAGAACCACCTTTCCATCACTCTTTAGAACAATTGATTTTGGCATATTTTTTAAAATATCTAATTTTTTCATCATTTTATATAGTAGCTAAAATTCATTAAAACATTTACATGTAGAATTATTGTTGAGATATAAAGCCCTCAGTGGGCTTATATCTATTAATGTTTATATCCTACCAATGAACCTCAGCAGTAAGCATTACAGAATCCCAGTCTTTAGAGTTACTCTCCTCAATGTTATATGATTGACCTGAAAGCAACCATTTAAAGTTTCTGTTTTGTTGCCATGCAACACCGTAAATAGCATTCTCTTCAGTTGAAGCAACTACACCCGTTGTTGTATTTTCATTTTCCCACTCATCATAACGAGCAAAAGCGGAGAACTGTTTTTTCTCGCCAAAACGATAAGTACCGTTTACTGAGTAACCTTGTCCATTCCAGTTGCTGTCATTTGCAAGATCGTTATCAGAAGTTACATACTGAGCTGAAATTAAGAATGACGGGTTGTTATAAACTGTATGCAAACCATAAAATTTATAATTCTCAGACTTACCTAATGAGTTGGCATTATGAGAGTTATCCATGTTGTATTGACCAAAAAATGATGCATCAAAATAGCTGTCTTTTAACGGTTTTCTCTTTTTATCGCCGTTACCAAGTAGGGCAGCAGTTAATCTCCACTCAGCAGATACACCATCACCTAACTCCTCATCATTAGCACCCGAGCTATCGTTAGTACCGTGATAACCTTCGCCGTTAAATATACCAAGTTCAGATGTAAAGTAAGGAGTTTTTGTTTTAAAATTAACACCCAAATCTGCCGAATTAGTAAGATGTGCTGCTTCATCAGCCTCTACGAATACTTTAGAGATAGAACGCATCCACCAACCTTGGTGCTCTTCATAGTCAATCCAAGGACGGTGAGCCATACCAAATTCAACACCTGTATAAGGTAAAATATCATTTAAATAAAGGTAAGCATACTTAACAAAAACATCAGCATGTCCACCTGAGTTAGCTGTTGAGTTTGAGTAAGTCCCATCTAATGTTACACGCACGTAGCTCTTTGGATCATCCATAACATAAGCTTTTACTTGAACATAGTTTCTACGCATTTCAAAATTATTAGTCGTATCTCCGCTTTTCATATTTTTATTGATAAAACCTAAATAGTGAGTACCGCTAAACTCTAACTTTGAGCTTTTTGCAAAAACTGAAGTCTCGTCATTTTTTATAGCAATGCGATCTGCAGCAGATGTTGTGAAAACTTGACCTTTGTCATCTACATAAAACTGCTGTGAAGCACTTAAGCTAGTTGCACTAACCGCTAAAGCAGCTATAGTTGATAAAACAATTTTTTTCATTTTTAAATCCCTTATTTTTTGTATGGAAATTATAAAATTATTAGATTACGAAAACATTACAATCTTTGCAAGAAAATAAAAAGATTTTAAAACGAAAATAAGCCACACTATTTGAGAAGATAGTGTGGCTTGTAGGAGATTTTCTTAGGAGAGAAAAATTGTTACAACACTACATGTAGCTGGTTATTTTATATTAGTTGTCCAATACTCTTTAATCATATTTTTAGTCTCCTCAGGAAGAGGAATATAACCTAACTTTTTAGCTGATTCGTCACCGTTTTTAAATGCGTAATCATAAAAAGCTATTACCTTTTTATTCATATCGCCGCCTTCTCTAGGAAGAAGTATGAATGTAGCCGCAACGATTGGGTAAGATGTATCACCTTGCTGCAGTGCTAAAACAGAGTAAAAGTGCTCCGCTTTTGTCCAAGTAGCATATTTTGCAGCAGCTTTGAAGTTCTCTTCTGTTGCTTTTACCCATTTTCCATTAGCAGTTTTTAAAATAGCCGCACTTAGGTTATTTTTCTCTTTATAAGCATTTTCTATGTATCCGATTGAGTAAGGAGTCTGCTTAAGCAAACTTGCTACACCTTCATTGCCTTTTGCGCCTATTCCAGTAGCCCAGTCAATCGTCTTACCTGTTCCGAAACTCTCTTTCCAATTTTTAGAACTTTGTGTCAGATAATACGTAAAGTTAAAAGTTGTTCCGCTTCCATCCGAACGGTGTACAACTATGATTTTTTGATTTGGAAGATTAAGCCCTTGATTATCCACTGCGATAGCTTTATCATTCCACATTGTAATTTTTCCTGCAAAAATATCTGCTACAACTTCATTGCTAAGCTTAAGAGTTTCATCAGCAACTCCATCTACGTTAAATGCAACTACGATTGAACCAATCACTGCTGGAAACTGAAATAGGTTATCCTTTGCAAGTGCTAACGTGCTTAGAGCTTCATCAGATGCACCAAACTCAACAACTCTTTTTGCGATTTGCTTGATTCCTCCGCCTGAACCTATTGACTGATAATTTACAAGATTTGTTGTATCTTTTTTATAGTTATATGCCCAATCATAATATAGAGGAGCAGGAAACGAGGCACCTGCACCGTTTATCTTATCCGACGCAAATGAAGAACTAATTGATGCTGCTGCAACCAAAGTAACTAAAGCTAATTTCTTTAACATTTGTTTTCCTTTTTGAATGTTTAAGAAATTATAATGGCTCCTTATTACAAGATGATTACAGCTACTACTTGTTCTTTGGCGAAAACTTAAATTTACTCTCCATGGCTATTGCTTCATCTCTGCCATATACTATAATATCTCTATCTACCTCTATTTGAGTATTATCTATCTTATTTGGATAATCAACAAAGTTTAAAATATGCTTGATTGTATTGATTCTAGCTTTTTTCTTATTGTCACTTTTTACAACTGTCCATGGAGCGGTCTCTGTGTGTGTTGCGCTTAACATCATGTACTTTGCAAGAGCATACTCATCCCATAAATCTTGAGCTTTTAAATCAACATCAGATAATTTGTACTGCTTAAGAGGATCTTGCTCTCTTTGTGCAAATCTTCTTTTTTGCTCCTCTTTTGTTACTGAAAAATAGAATTTAAATATTTTTATATCCTCTTCTACTATCATCTTCTCAAACTGTGGTGCGTCTTTTAAAAACTTATGATGCTCCCTCTCGCTACAAAATCCCATAACAGGCTCAACCATAGCTCTGTTGTACCAACTTCTATCAAAAAGAACTATCTCTCCAGCACTTGGCAAATTTGCTGCGTATCTTTGAAAATACCACTGTGTTCGTTCTTGATCACTTGGTTTTGTAAGTGCTACAACTCTAGCACCTCTTGGATTTAGATGCTCAGTTATTCTCTTAATCGTACCGCCCTTTCCAGCAGCATCACGCCCCTCAAAAATCATAAGAACTTTAAGTCCATTCTCTTTTACATGATTTTGAAATTTAAGCAGTTCAATTTGAAGTTTTTCCAACTCCTTCTCATAAAGCAGTGTCTCTTTCTTTACCCAAATCTTTATCTTCTCATCTTTTTTATTTTCTTTTTTTTCTATTTTTGTTTTAGATTTTTCTCTCATAAATAACTCCTTTTAAAGAAGTATATAAAAAAAATCTTACTTTTGTAATCTTTTTGTAATCAAAGAAACATAAAATTCAGCACTTATTTTATAAAGGGGTAAACTGCTTGAGTATTTTTATAGATAAATTTTTTGCAAACATAACAAAACTTATCGCTTTTAGTATCTTATTGCTTGTTGCTTGGATATTTACTATACTTTTTGAATACTCTCTAGAATCGATAAAAGCATTTGGTTTTCTTTTTATTACAGAGGATAAATGGGCACCAAACTTAGAAAAATTTGGTGCTCTTCCTGCTATTTACGGTTCAGTTGTATCCACTTTTTTAGCAATGATTTTAGCTGTACCCATCGCTATTGGTGTTGCAATTTTTCTAAGTGAGATAGCTCACGCAAAGCTTAAAGCTACAGTTGGCGTATCGATAGAACTTCTCGCTGCTATTCCATCTGTTGTCTATGGTATGTGGGGACTTTTTTACTTTGTGCCTATTATTCGTGATATATTTGGCGGAATCGGAATCAGCATGCTGAGTGCTGGTATTGTTCTTAGCATTATGATTTTACCTTTTATGGCAGCTGTTACTCGTGATGCAATGAACACAACTCCAGATATTTTAAAAGAGTCTGCTTATGCTCTTGGCTCAACCAAATGGAATGTTGTTAAAGATATTATCATTCCTTACGCAAAGGCTGGAATTATCGGCTCATTTATATTGGCTCTTGGTCGTGCTATTGGCGAAACAATGGCTGTAACATTTGTTATGGGCAACGTCCATAAAATCTCAACAGATTTGACACAACCAGCAACATCAATTCCTGTAACACTTGCAAATGAGTTCGCAGAGGCCAATAGCACTCTTTACTACTCATCTCTTTTTGAACTCTCTTTACTTCTTTTAGTGGTTAGCTTTACAATTATTTCCATAGCTAAGTTCTACTTTTTACGCAGAAGAAAGGCTCTATAATGACATACACTCAAAAAAGAATCATAATAAATAAAGCAGTAATGACGCTCTCTACGCTCTGTGCTATTATTGGAATGGGCTTTTTATTTTGGATTTTAAGCGTTCTTGTTATCAATGGTATTGATGCACTGAGTGCAAATATCTTTTTAAATGAAGGTGCCCCTCCTGGAAATGATCAAGGCGGTTTAAAACATGCACTTATAGGACAGCTTTATCTCGTTGGTTACGCTTCTATTTTTGGTGTTCCGCTTGGAATATTGGCTGGTACATACCTTAGTGAATATAGTCAAAAATCAAAAATAGCAGAGGTAGTACGTGATATCTCAGATATTATGATGTCTGCACCTTCGATTGTTATTGGTGCTTTTGTTTATGCGGTAGTTGTAACTCCAATGGGACACTTTAGCGGTTGGGCAGGTTCAATAGCTCTGACAATCATAATGCTACCTATTATCCTAAGAACAACAGATGATATGCTTCAACTTGTTCCATCAACACTAAGAGAAGCCGCATTTGCGCTTGGTGCGCCTAAGTACAAAGTAATTATTCAAGTTGTTTATCGTGGGGCAAAAGCTGGTATTTTAACAGGAATTTTACTTGGAGTAGCACGTGTAGCAGGAGAGACTGCTCCGCTTCTTTTTACATCTTTTAATGATAATTTTTTAAATACAGACATGATGCAACCTATGGCATCACTTACCGTAACTATGTACAACTATGCCTCAAGTCCTTATGAAGATTGGCAACAACTTGGCTGGGCAGCTGCTTTTATACTTAGCATGTTCATCTTAACACTAAATATTTTAGGAAGACTATTTTTACTCAAAAAGAGAGGCAAACATTAATGGCAACAATAATTGAAATAAATAAAAAAAAAGCACTTGAAGTTAAAAACTTTGAATTTACCTATGCGAAAGCAGATGTACCAAGTGTAAAAAAACTATCTATGCCTGTGGCAAAACATAACATAACTGCTCTTATTGGACCATCAGGATGTGGAAAAACAACTCTTCTTAGAAGTTTTAACCGTATGCATGATTTATATCCAAACAACAAATATTCAGGCGAAATTACTTTTAAAGATAGAAATATTTTAACATCAAAAGAGGATTTGATAAAACTTAGAATTCAAATAGGGATGATTTTTCAAAAACCGACCGCTTTTCCAATGAGTATCTTTGATAATGTTGCTTATGGACTAAAACTTCAGGGTATAAAAAACAGAACTGAACTTAGTGGCAGAGTTGAAAAAGCGCTCAAAGATGCAGCTATTTGGAATGAAGTAAAAGATAGGCTAAAACATGATGCAAATGGCTTGTCTGGTGGTCAGCAACAAAGACTCTGCATAGCCAGAGCCGTCGCTGTTGAGCCAGAAGTTCTACTCTTTGATGAGCCAACCTCCGCACTTGATCCTATCTCAACAGGCGGGATTGAAGAACTTATCGTTGAACTAAGAGAGAGAGTCTCTATCATAATTGTTACGCACAATATGCAACAAGCTGCCAGAGTTAGTGACTACACTGGATTTATGTACCTTGGAGAGCTAATTGAACTTGGCAAAACAGAAGAGATATTTGTAACACCTAAAGAGAAATTAACAGAAGAGTATATAACTGGAAAATTTGGTTGAAAAATAGAACTAAAACCGCATAAAAAATATAAAAAGGATAAACAGATGGGAACAAAATATCATGAAAGAATAAACTTTATAAAAGATAAACTATCACTTCTTTTAAAAGATATCATAGCTGCTGATGAACTGTCATTGGAGGCATTTAAGAGTGATGATGCAAATAAATTCAAAGAAGTTGAAACATTGTTAGCAAAGATAGGATTAATAGGCGATGAGATTGACAATGAAGTAATAAAAACATTTGCACTTTTTGGACCTGAAGCTAATGAACTCCGCTTTTTAATAACATTTTTAAAAATGACAAATGAGCTTATAAGCATTGGAGGAGGAGTAAAAAAATATGCACGCAGAATGAGCGAACACTCAAAGAGCGGATGTACTATTGAGCCATTCAAGCCTAGTATCTTACTGCTTCATAAAAGCAGTATAAATGCACTTAAATATATTTTAGAGTGTTTTACAAATATTCAAGAGTGCAATTATGAGGATAATTACAGAAAAGTTCTTGTTGAAGAGAGTATGAATGATGATCTTTTTTCTGTGCTTGAAAAAGAGATATTAAATAAAATAATTGATGAAAAAGAGCTCTCAATTGAGTATGTAAAAGTGCTTGGCAGTTTAAGAAAACTAGAGAGATCCTGTGACAGATCAGTAAATATTGCCAACCTTATGATGTACGCAAAATTGGGCGGAGAGATTAAATTTTTTCAGTGATTGCCTAAAATTTAGACAATTAAAATTACATTTTCTATATATTTTGAGATATACTTCACTTATTAAAACTTAGGAGAAACAGATGGGAAAATTTGTAAATTCCATAGAAGAATTTTTTTCTTTTTGCCAAGAAAATGATGTTAAATATGTAGATTTAAGATTTACTGACTTAAAAGGTACATGGCACCATGTTACTTATAGAGCAAGTGCTATAAACGAAGATAATTTAACAAATGGTTTCCCGTTTGATGGCTCTTCCATAGACAAATGGCAACCAATAAACAAGTCAGATATGATTTTAAAAGCTGATGTTCCTACTGCTTTTTTAGATCCTTTTACAGCTGATCCTACCATTATAATTTTTTGTGATGTTTATGACATCTACAAAGGTCAGATGTATGAAAAATGTCCTCGCTCAATCGCAAAAGCTACTCTAAAACATGCAGAATCTCTTGGTATTGCTGATGCTGCATATTTTGGTCCTGAGAATGAATTTTTTGTTTTTGATGATGTAAGAGTCATAGACAACATAAATGAAGCAGGATATAAAATCGATACTGAAGAGGGTGACTGGAACTCTAACACTCACTACCCAGATGGCTACAACAGCGGACATCGTGGCGGTGTAAAAGGTGGGTACTTCCCAGTTGCTCCAATCGATACTCAGGTTGATTTAAGAGCTGAGATGATGGATGTGTTAGAGCAAGTTGGACTTGAAGTAATTTTAGGTCACCATGAAGTAGCGCAAGGTCAGGGTGAAATTGGCATAGTTTTCTCTGATATGATTGGAGCTGCTGATAATGTTCAAAAATTAAAATATGTTGTAAAAATGGTAGCCCACTTAAATGGCAAAACTGCAACTTTTATGCCAAAACCTCTTTTTGGTGATAATGGAAATGGTATGCATGTTCACCAATCTCTTTGGAAGGATGGAAAAAATCTTTTCTACAAAGAGGGAAATTATGCTAATCTCTCAGAGATGGCTCTTAACTATGTAGGCGGTATTTTTAGACATGCAAAAGCTCTAGCTTCTATTACAAACCCATCTACTAACTCATATAAGAGACTTATCCCAGGATTTGAAGCACCTTCGATTCTTACCTATTCAATGCAAAACCGCTCTGCATCTTGCCGTATCCCTTATGGTGCAGGAGAAAAAACTACTCGCATTGAGATGAGATTTCCAGACTCTACTGCTTGCCCTTACTTAGCATTTTCTGCTCTAATGATGGCTGGACTTGATGGTATCAAAAATAAAACTGTTCCTGTTGGACCAATGGATGAAGATTTATTTGAACTAAGTTTAGATGAGATTCGTGAAAAAGGGATTCCTCAAATGCCTCATACTCTACGTGAAGCAACAGAAGCACTTATAGCAGATAACGAATTTTTAAGACCTGTGTTTTCAAAAACATTTATTGATGATTATCAGCACTACATGTTTGAGAGACAAATCTGGCCTGATGAGAGCCGTCCAACTGCTTATGAGTTCAAAACAACTTATAGCTGTTAACACATTTCAAACCTTTATCCTCGCTTTTTGCGAGGTTTTACTCTCTTTTAAAATAATCAGCTAACCACAATTTTGCTATAATTCACATCACAATAACTGTATATAAGAGTGCATTATTGAAATTCAAATTTTATGAAGGTTTATTATGAAAAATATTCCACAAGGGAAATATCGTCCCTATCCAAAGATAGATTTGCCAGACAGAACTTGGCCAAACAACAGCATAACAGAAGCTCCAAAATGGTGTAGTGTAGATTTGCGTGATGGTAATCAAGCACTTATCAACCCAATGGACATGAATAAAAAACTTTCACTATTTGCACTCTTACTCAAAATTGGATTTAAGGAGATTGAAGTTGGTTTTCCATCTGCTTCAAAAGTTGAATTTGACTTTTTACGCCGCCTAGTAGATGACAAACTTATCCCTGATGACGTAACTATTCAAGTATTAGTTCAAGCTAGAGAGCATTTGATAGAGAGAACTTTTGAAGCACTTCGTGGTGTTAAAAAAGCGACTATTCATCTATACAACTCAACTTCGAGTGCTCAAAGAAAAATGGTATTTCAAAAATCTAAAGATGAGATAATTACTCTTGCGCTAGAGGGTGTTGACCTTGTTAAAAAATATGAAAAATCTCATGATGGAGAGATATTTTTAGAGTACTCTCCTGAGAGTTTTACGGGAACTGAATTAGAGTATGCCGCAAAGATAGCAAATGCGGTAACAAAAAGATGGGGGATTAGTGATAGCAGAAAAGTTATCATAAATCTTCCAGCAACAGTAGAGATGGCAACACCAAATATCTACGCAGATCAGATTGAGTGGATGAGCAGACATTTGGACAATAGAGAAAATGTAATCATTTCAACTCACACTCACAACGACAGAGGGACAAGTATAGCAGCTACCGAGTTAGCACTTTTAGCAGGTGCAGACAGAGTTGAGGGAACACTTTTGAGCAATGGAGAGAGAACAGGAAATGTTGATATTATAACTCTTGCTCTTAATATGACAACTCAAGGTATTGATTCTAAACTTGATTTTTCTAACGTAAATGAGGTTTTAGATGTAGTTGAGAGATGCACGGAGATAGAGACTCATGTTCGTCATCCATACGTTGGAGAGCTTGTATATACGGCATTTTCTGGCTCTCATCAAGATGCGATCAATAAAGGTTTAGCTCATAGAAAATCAAATCCAGCTTCACATTGGGAAGTTCCATATCTTCCTATTGACCCAGATGATGTGGGGCGAAGCTATGAGAGCATCATCCGTATCAATTCACAATCTGGAAAAGGCGGAGTTGCTTATATATTAGAGAAAAATTTTGGATACCAACTTCCAAAAACGATGCATCCAGAGATGGGAAAATTAGTTCAAGATGTAAGTGATAAAAAAGGTCAAGAGTTAAGCTCTGAGGAGATATTTGAGATATTTAACGAGAACTACTTTAACATAAAAGAGCATATCTCTTTGGTTGATTTTACAGTCTCATCGCTAAAAGGTATCTCAAAATGTACACTTACCTATATCCTTAATGGCACTGAGATAGTCTCAAACGGAGAGGGTAACGGTCCAGTGGATGCTTGTAGAGACGCTTTAATGAAAGATTATAGAAACAGTTTTTCTATAAACTCATACTTTGAACACTCATTTGGCAACAAAAGTTCTGCAAAAGCGATAGCATATATAGAGATAGAGACCCCTAAGACTCTATCTTGTTTTGGTGTTGGAGCTGACAATGATATAGCAACAGCTTCAGTAAAAGCTCTATTTTGCGCACTAAACAGAGCTTTTATCTAACCCACTAAGCAAAGAAGAACTCTCTTCTTTGCATTTTTTTAAATATAATAATATAAAATTTAAAAAATTTATCCTTAATATCACTATTAATCAAAAGACATTATGCTACAATTAATTACTACAAAAAAAAGGTTTTATTATGTCAAAAAAAATAGTTGCAATTGGTTTAGTAACACTACTGTTTTCATCACTCTCTGCTTATGAATTAAAATCAAATATGTTGCTTTTAAATGCAGAGCTTAGTGAAGTTCAAAGAGCATTCATCTCAAGTGACCAAACTGGTGTGGAAGAGTCTGTTAAGCGTTTTGCAAAGCATGCACAAGATTTACTAGGAAATAAAGAGAAGTTCTCTTCAATGCTTCCTGAGAAGAAAAAGAACAAAGCAAATGAGGCTGTAATGAGCGCACAAATTATCAGCCACAATGTTCAGATTATCTTAGATGCAATTGAAAATAAACATAACCAATCAGGTCAAGTTCGTAGAGAAGAGGCTCAAAGAGCATACACTTACATAGAGCATGCTTGCTTTAGATGTCATAATATTGTACGTGACGAATACTAAGATATAAAATCCACAAAGAGGCTCACTTTAAAAGAGTAGCTTCTCATTTGTATTTGAATCAGCGTCAATGCGAGGTGGTTTTGAAGTGTCGCTAAAGTACTCTTTTTTTCCATCTATTACAATCTCTTTGATTCCATCAGGGGCTTCAAATTTCCTTGGAATCTGAGGGTATAACTCTAAAGCTTTCTCATAATACATAGAAAAAGCTGGTCCTGCTATTCTACCACCTGTCTCTATTCTATCCATTGGTGTATTATCATCATTTCCAAACCAAACAACAGTCTCAATACTTGGAGAGTACCCTGCAAACCATCCATCCATATTTTTGTTAGTAGTTCCTGTTTTTCCAGCCAATTCAATACCATCAACTCGAGCAGAGCGTCCAGTACCACGCTCAACAACATCTCGCAGTATAGTTGTCATTATATACGCCTGAGCTGGGTCTGTGATGTACTTGCTCTTTAACTCACTCTCAAAAATAGTAGTAACTCCTTTATCGATATTTCGTATAAGAGTTGGTTCAACCTGAACCCCATCATTTGCAAAAGAGCTATAGTAGTGCGCCAATTGCAGTGGGGAGAGAGTAATACTTCCTAATGCTATAGAGAGATCTGGCGGAAGATTTTTAATACCAAATTTTTTAAACTCTCTAAGTAGTTGTGGCAATCCTATATCATTTACTAAATTTATCGTTGCTAGATTGCTTGAGTGCACCAGTGCTTCTCTGAGTGTTAAGAGTCCTTTATAACTCTTTTCATAGTTCTTAGGCTGCCACTTCTGCTCCTCTCCATCTTTGTAATAAGTATATGTTCTTGCAATATCAACCAACTCTGTCACGCCAGAGTAGCCTAAATCAATTGCAACTTGATATATAAATGGCTTAAAAGCAGAACCTGGTTGACGCCTTCCTTGAGTGGCTCTGTTGTACGAGCTTTTTTTATAATCAACACTTCCAACAAGAGCTAAGATATCTCCATTTTTTGGGTTTATTGATACTAATGCGCCATTTAAGAGGTCCGTTTTTGTGCCCTGTTTATCTTTTGAGGGTGTACTTGCTTCTATTCTTGCCACAGAGAGATTGTAAGCTTTTTTAAGCGAATCTTCTGCCGCTTCTTGAAGTTTTAAATCAATTGTTGTATGTACCTCATATCCGCCTGATTTAAAATCGTTTATGCCAATTCCTGCAACTATTCTTTGTACTTCATCTACAATAAATGGTGCACTGTTTTGTGTTAGAGTATCATCAAAAACTTCTGGCTTCTCAAGCAAAGCTTTAGTCTGCATATCATCATCTATCCATCCGAGTGCATGCATTCTTGAGATAACGCGATTTGCTCTGCCCATAGAAATATCATAATTTTTTGTTGGCGCATAAGTACTTGGAGCTTTAGCAAGACCTACCAGAAGAGCTGTCTCTTTTAATGTAAGTTCACTGAGATTTTTATGAAAATAACCATCAGCTGCTGTTTTTATACCATGGTAACCATGTCCAAAATATATCTCATTTAAATATCTCTCAAGTATCTCCTCTTTACTCAAAGAGAGTTCAACTTTAAGAGCATATATAACCTCTTTTATCTTCCTTGAGATTTTTTTATCTCTTGTGAGAAGTCTATTTTTCACTAACTGTTGAGTAATGGTACTTGCACCTTCTACCATTTTTCCAGCTTGCATATCTTTTATAATTGCTCTAAAAATAGCATCAAGATTAATCCCTGAGTGTTCAAAAAAAGTGGTATCCTCAATAGCTAAGAGCGCCTCAATAGCACGTGGAGGTATCTCATCAAATTTCGCATAGTATCTATGCTCATCTTCAAAAAGATTTGCAATTTTTTCACCATGTCTGTCATATATTCTTGTTGTAAGTTGCGGGTGATACTCAATAACTGAAGATATATCATAACTATACTCTTTTAAAAAATAGCCAATAACTATAAAAGGGGTTAAGACAGCGGCTAAGAAGAGCGTAAAGAAGATATTTCTGATAATTCTCATATTCTAAAATCCCTATTTGCAAAATTTGCATCTATTAAAATTTTTGTGTACTCTTGTTTTGGATTTTCAACTACATGTAGTGTCTCTCCACTCTCCACAACCCTGCCATCTTTGAGCACACAAATCTCTTCACAAATCATCTTTGCAGAGTTCATATCATGTGTTACAAATAGCATTTTAAAGCCTAGTTCCTTTTGAAGCTTTTTTAGGAGTTCCAAAATCACAACCCTTGTTTTAGGGTCAAGAGCGGTTGTAGGCTCATCAAGCAACATAAGTTTTGGCTCATGACTTAGCGCCATAGCTATTACCACTCTTTGAAGTTGCCCACCTGAGAGCTCAGGAGCAAATCTATCAAGGAGCTCTACATCCAAATCTACTTGAGCGAATAACTCTTCAACTCTCTTACTTGAGACAAAAAACTGTTTTTTAATCTTTGTTAGAGGAGAGAGAGCAGTAAAAGGGTTTTGTGGAACAAACGACACACTCTTCCCAGCTATAAGTTCAAAACTGTTTTCGTATTCTAGCGACATTTTCATACTGCTTGGCAACATATTTAAGAGCGCCTTTATTGTGAGGCTTTTTCCACTTCCGCTCTGTCCAACAAGAGCTAGAGATGAGTTGATATTAAAACTTACATCTACTAAAGTTTTTTCATTGATGCTTACATGTAGTTTTGAAATTTTCATTTTTGAATCTTATCCAAACTTCTGCATAATGCTCTTAAATCTTCACTACTCTCGCCAATTCTAGCAATAAGGCGGATGATAGCACGCTCTACTGTTGGCTGTCTTATGCCGCCAACAGAAAAACCTAACTTTTTAAGTTCATCACGTATTTTTATAACTTTCTCATTATCATCTATTACAACACTGCAAATTAGAGCATCCATCTTGATACCAAGTTCATCATAAACTATCTCTTGCCTTTTTCTTATCTCCTCTTTTAAAGAGTCTAAATTCTCTAAAATGTACTTAAGTGCGTTGTGAGCTAAGAGAGTATCATAGAGTGAGAGTGAAGTTGCATAAATTATAGGCTTTGCACGATTTATTAAATACTCAACAATATGAGAAGAAGCTAAAATAAAAGCGCCAAAACTTCCATAAGCTTTACCAAGCGTTCCCATTTTTATATGGTTTGGCTTTATGCTTATGTTATAGTGGTCATAAATTCCCATCAAATGCTCTCCAACAACTCCACTGCTATGTGCTTCATCCATTATCAAAATTGCATCATAAGCATCACAAAGTTCAAAAACTCTTCTATCTACCATATCGCCATCCATAGAGTAGATTCCCTCAACTGCAACTATTTTTCTCTGGGCTTTAGTTGTCTTTAAAAGCTTTTGTAACTCTTGCATATCATTATGTTTAAAAAATTTTACATTTATCTTTTTAAAATTGGTAGCTAATATGCCTGAGGCGTGATACTTCTCATCCATAAAAAGAACATCTTTTGAGCGGACTAACGCTTCAATCAAAGCAATATTTGCATTAAAACCGCTTCCTAAAATAACCCCGTCTTCAAAGCCATTTGCAACGCAAAGCGCATCTTCAAAATCTTTATGAATCTGATGATACCCATTTACTAAAAGAGAGGCTTTAGAGGAGTGAAGAGGCATATTTGAGAGTCTCTTACATGTAGCCTCATGTAGTGCTTTATTGTGAGAGAGCCCTAGATAATCATTTGAAGCAAAATCCAAAATTGATGTATCCACCACCTCTCTACTTCTGTATCTTGAAGCTCTCTTTAGCGCTTGGAGTTCATTAGTGTAATACATTATATAGCAACAACCCTGTTTCTTCCAGCATTTTTTGCCTCATAAAGAGCTTTATCTGCCCTTTTAAAAGTAAGCTCTAAATCCTCATCTTTTTTATACTCTGTAACACCAAAACTCATAGTTATTGCAACTATTTGATTATGTTCTTGTACTTTTGACCTAATCTTATCTGCCAACTTATAAGCATCAGATTTATTTACATGTGGAAGGATAAGAGCAAACTCCTCTCCTCCAATCCTGCAAAATATATCACTATCCCTTAAGCATGTAGTGATGAGTTTTGTATATTCAATTAGAACTTTATCTCCCACGTCATGCCCATAATTATCATTAATATTTTTAAAATTATCCATATCAAAAATAACTAAAGAGAGAGGATAAAAGTATCTGTTTGAGCTTGCGCACTCTTTTTTTATCTGTTTATTATAGCAGTAACGATTTCTGATTTTTGTAAGAGGGTCGGTTATGTTTGTATGTTCTAACTCTTTTTGATAAATTTTCTCATCTGTTATATTTGAAAAGATAGCACTATAGTGAGCATCTTCCTCTGATATCAAAGAGACTCCTACCGTAAAGTAATACTCTTTTTCATTATATAAAATTTTTACAAGGCTATTTTTTGGATTTTTTATAAGATACTCAAGCCAATTCACACCATCCATATCTTTATATATACAACCCTCTTCTTTTACAAAAAAATCAGAAATTGATTGGTGCTCAGCTTTGAAAGCTTCTAGTGTGTCGTAATCATTAAAATATTTAAAAAAAGTTTTATTCATATTGATGATATTATCTTTATCTACCACCATCACTATATTTGATGAGGAGTCAATAATATTTTTATAGTACATCTTCTGTTTTTTATTTCTATAATGTAAAAAACTCCCAAGAACAGCCATCATTATCATAAAAGCAACTATCGCAATACCAATCCACTTATACATGAAAAAATCCAAGTTAATGTTTAAAACATCATCCCTCTTTTTAAACATTATGTAGTGTCCAATAACTATATTTTGAATATTTTTAAGTGGATAAGTGCTTATGATATAGTGATTTTCAAACTTTTGTGGCGTGTGAATATAGTTATGAACTCCGTTTTTTCTTAAATATTCCATCAATACAACAGACGCATCTATGTTTGCTACATAATAATCATCTATAAAATTTTTACTCAAATGGTTTTTTAAAGTATTTTTGTACTCTTTGCTTAAAACTACGATAGAGTCAACTCCTATATCTTTCATCTGCTTGGAAATAGCATCAAATCTTGAGGATAGCTCCACTAAGCCAACAAGGGCACTGTTTTTTATAATAGGAACTATTGCTCTTATGCCAAAATCACCCTCTCCTATACTCACAGAAATAAGAGGCTTTTTAAGTGTTGATGCTTCAAGCAAGTCTTCTCTATTTTGATTTGAAACTGCTCCATTTTGCCCATTTGAACTAACATATATAGATTGCAAATCTTTATCAAGTATCTGCATCCAACTATTTTTATACAACTCATTTTCTATGAATTTTGAAATCAGTTCATCATAAGAGCTATTTTCAATACTATTACTAGAGATACCCTCTGCTAAAGATTTATCGTTTGCTATGGCAAAAGCAGTAGCAAGTGTAGTTTTTTGCCTATTAAGAATCATCTTCTCAACTTGCTCTCTCATTAAAGAGCTCTCTTTTTTATAACTCTGCTCTTTTATTTTGTGTTGTTCATTGCCAATAAGGCTTATATAAACTATTGCGATAAAGATAATTAAAGCTACAACAATTGTTCCAATAAAATAGGCTCTATTAAGTTTTAAAATAAGAAACCCCTTAAAAGATTCGTATTTAACCCCATTGCGGTACTCTCATATCCTGTTGTGCTTTTAATATATTTTTTACAAAAGCCCTCAACCATACATGCACCAGCTTTGCCTCTCCACTCTCCACTCTCTATGTAGCTGTCTATATCATCCATATCAAAAGCATCAAAGAGATAATCCGTTTTAGAAATATCGATAATTTTTATGCTCTTTGATTGAAAAATCATACATGTAATAATAGTAGTAACACTCTGGCTTTGAGTCATTAATATATTGCGTGCATCATCAGCACATTTTGCTTTTCTGAGTAATTTACCTCTTGAGACAACAACAGTATCTGCAACTAAAAGAGGATAGTCTTCATATCCAAATGCCTTTAAATTTGCTTCAAATTTTCCTATGGTTGCTTGATAAACAAAATTTTTGGGAGAGGTTGCGATAACACTATCTTCATCGAAATCAACGCTTTGCTGGATAAAATCTATCCCCGCACTCTGCAAAAGTTTAGCTCTTGTTGTTGATGATGAAGCTAGTCTTATCATTTAAAGATTGCTTGAGAGATATGTTCCTAAAAATATTGCAACTACTCCAAGAGCAATATTTAAGGGAACCATAACTTTTCCGATTAGTTCTATCTGATTCTTT
Organism: Sulfurimonas denitrificans DSM 1251; assembly: GCF_000012965.1. Lineage (NCBI taxonomy): Bacteria > Pseudomonadati > Campylobacterota > Epsilonproteobacteria > Campylobacterales > Sulfurimonadaceae > Sulfurimonas > Sulfurimonas denitrificans. Next base: position 1,978,609 of record NC_007575.1, read on the forward strand.
GCACCTACCATATTTCCCTCATTTAAAAATCTCTCGCCTCTGTTTCTTCTTAAAATCATAACCATAAGATTGATAAACATAGTGCTCCACAAAGCCTCTTTTATGTATGACAAAGATGAAAAATCACTCTGTGAGAGTCCATATCCTTTAACCATAAATATAGCAGTGATGAAAAGAGTTACAACAAATGGAACAACTATGCTAAAGAGTCTCTTTAGCGCATGAGCGATTCGCTCTAAACGTTTTGCTGGGGATTCTATCTCTAAAAATGATTGATGAGCTGCGTAACGCATAGCTACCATCCCACCAACCCATACAACAGCGCTTATTACATGTAAAAATATAATAGCTACTTTGTACTCTAAAAATATACCTTGCATTATGAGATAACCTCTGTTATGTATCTAAGAGCTTCGATTTTTGCTTCTGAGAGTTTTGAGATATCTTTTCCGCCAGCTTGAGCAAAATCAGCTCTTCCGCCGCCGCCGCCGCCAAGAAGTGGAGCGATATGCTTAATCCAATCTCCAGCTTTAGCATCAGAGCCTTTAACACCCGCTGCCATCATAACTTTGTCATCTTTTACTTGAAACAAAATCGCACAAAGGCTCTCATGTTGATTCTTAAGTTCGTCTATCTTCTCTTTGATATCACCGCTTGTAAGTTCATCTACCACAACACTGATGCCATTTATAGATTGAATTTTTATATCTGTTTTTATACAACTCTCTGCATCATGAAGCTCTTTTTTTAGCTCAACAATATTAGATTTCAGTCTTGCAACTCCAGCTAAAATATCTAAGTTTTTAACCTCATGCTCGACTTCCCTTAGTAGCTCTCTTTGTTCTGAAAAATAGTTAAACGCCGCATTTCCGCAAACTGCTTCTATGCGTCTAACACCAGCACTTACACCACTCTCTTTTGTGATGATGAAAGAGCCTATGTTTGCGCTGTTCTCAACATGCACACCACCACAAAATTCAATACTTGCATCACCAAAACTCACCACTCGAACTTCATCGCCATATTTTTCACCAAACTGAGCTTTTGCACCAGATTTTTTAGCCTCATCTATACTCATAACCTCAGTATTAGCTCTGATTCCACGCATTATTTCATAATTTACTCTGCGCTCAATCTCTGCTAACTCTTCATTAGAGATTGCTTTTGGATGTGAGAAATCAAATCTAAGTCTTGAAGCTTCAACTAGTGAACCAGCTTGAGAGATGTGGTCTCCTAAAACATCAAATAAAACTGCATGTAAAAGGTGTGTCGCTGAGTGGTGTTTTGTTATCTCGCCTCTTGAGATATCTACTACTGCTTCAACCTCATCGCCAACTTTTAACTCTTTTTCTGTAGAGATTTGAGATAGATTTAATCCAAAAAACTTTTTGGTATCAAGCACTTTTGCAAAACCATTAAGCTCTCCAATATCTCCGCACTGTCCGCCACTTTGAGCATAAAATGGTGTAGTGTCTAAAAAGACCCAGCCATTAACTCCAGCCGATAATTTATCAGCGTGATGATAGCTCTCATCAAGAAGTGCTAAAACCCTGCTTTTTTGCTTTGTGCTCTCATAGCCTACAAAACTATTCTCTGAAAATTTCTCTAAAAGCTCTTTAAAGTCTCCATGAACAGCCTCGTCTCCACTACCCTTCCAAGCAGCTTTTGCTCGAGAGCGTTGCTCTTGCATCAACTCTTCAAACTTAGCAGAGTCAAGTTTTAGGTTTTTCTCTCTTAACATATCCTCCGTCAAATCTAGTGGAAATCCAAAAGTATCATAGAGTTTAAACGCTACACTACCACTAAATATATCTTTAGTGTTGTGTAATTCAGCGTTAAATAGCTCAATCCCAGAAGCAATTGTTTTGAAAAATCTCGCCTCTTCTAGCTCTATCTGCTCTTTTACAGAATGTGATTTTTGAGCTAAATAGTCATATTCACCACCCATAATCTCAACAACAGTATCAACTAGCTTAAACATAAAAGGTTCACTAAAGCCCAAAAGATAGCCATGTCTTACAGCACGACGCAAGATTCGGCGAAGAACATAACCTCTTCCCTCATTTGAGAAATTTACACCCTGCGCAAGTAAAAACAGAGATGTTCTGATATGATCAGCGATAACTCTATAAGATGCACCAGTCGCATAAACATACTCTTTTTCTATAAGCGTTTCAACTTTTTTGATTATTGGCATAAACAGTGATGATGAGTAGTTACTGCTCACTCCTTCGCTAATTGCAACAACACGCTCCAACCCCATCCCTGTGTCAATTGATGGTTTTGGAAGAGAGGTTAGTGTGCCATCACTACTTCTTTCATACTGCATGAAAACTAAATTCCAAATCTCTAAAAATCTATCGCCATCTCCGCCCATGTAATCCTCTGGGCCACTAAATTTCTCTGCACCTTGATCAAAAAAGATTTCGCTACATGGTCCACAAGGTCCTGTGTCTCCCATCTGCCAAAAGTTATCTTTATCGCCTAAACGCATAATTCTATCTATGCTTACATGTCGCAGCCAAAGAGCCTCCGCTTCGTCATCACTCTCATGAACAGTTACCCATAGCTTCTCTTTTGGAAATTTTAAAACCCCAGTTATAAATTCCCATGCATAATCAATTGCTTCTTCTTTGAAATAGTTGCCAAAACTAAAGTTGCCTAACATCTCAAAAAAAGTGTGATGTCTTGCTGTATAGCCTACATTCTCTAAATCATTATGTTTTCCGCCAGCTCTGATACATGTTTGACATGAAACAGCACGAGGATTAGCAGGAGAGGGAACTTCACCTGTAAAAATCGACTTAAAAGGAACCATTCCCGCATTGTTAAAAAGCAGTGTTGCATCATCTGGAACAAGCGGAGCGCTCTCTACTCTGTCGTGGTTTTTTGACTCGAAAAATCTTAAAAACTCTTCTCTAATATCCATATACATATCTCTTATTGTAAAATTACAAGATTATATCCAAAAAATCCAATGAAGGTATTTAAAAGAGGTGTTTAACAAATAATAACGCTCTTTATTTCACTCATCTCTTCGATAGCAAACCTTGGTCCCTCACGCCCTACACCGCTTAGTTTTACTCCACCATAAGGCTGAATGTCAAAACGCAAAGTTGGCATATCGTTGATTACTATTCCACCAGCATCAAGCTCATTTATCGCACGTTTTGTAAGATTTAAATCATTTGTAAAAATTGAAAACTGCAGTCCATAAGGAGAGTTATTCATCATAGGCAAAGCCTCATCAAAATCTTTTACCTCTATCAAAGAGACAATTGGTGCAAAAACCTCTTGGCAGACTATCGCCATATCCTCTTTTACATCTGCCATAACACAAGGATAAAAAACTCTTCCCTCAACTCTAGGTTCAAGTATAGGTGTCGCACCCTCTTTGATAGCGCTTTGTACCCACTCCATCGCTCTTTTGGCTGCTTCATCATTAACAAGAGGACCCATAAAAGTATCCTCTTCATAAGGAGAGCCTACAACCAATTTTTTAGTTGCCTCGGCTATTTTTAAAGCAAACTCACTATAAATATCTTTGTGAACATAGATACGTTGCAAGGAGATGCAAACCTGTCCTGAGTTTACAAAAGCTCCTATCGCACATCTTTGAGCTGCGAGGTCTAAATTGGCACTTTTGTCTATAAAAGTAGCGGCATTTCCTCCAAGTTCTAGTGAGACTTTTTTTATCCCCGCACTCTTAGTAATTATCTCTCCAACACCAACACTTCCAGTAAAGCTTATAACTCTAGGTATCTCACTAGTAACTAAGGTACCGCCAACATCTGCATCTCCATAAACAACGCTTAGAGCATCTTTTATAGCAAATTCGCTCTCGATAAATAGCTTTGCAAATTTATATGCAGTGAGCGGCGCTTCTGGTGTTGGCTTTAGTATCACAGCATTTCCAGCAACAAGTGCTGGAGCTATCTTATGCGCTATCAAGTTTAGTGGAAAATTAAAAGGAGTAATTGCCACAACAACACCACAAGGAACACGAGAGAAAAAAGAGATTGTTTTTTTTCCAGAAGCAAATGCGTCTGTATTTACAGTCTCTCCATGCATAGTTCTCATAGTCTCTGCTGCTAAAGTAACTGTCTCAATACAGCGCTCAACTTCTATCCTTGAGTAAGTTATTGGTTTTCCAACTTCATCTGTTATGGTTTTTGCAATATCTTCTTTGTTCTGTGCTAACTTAGAAGCGACATCTAAGAGCCAAGAACATCTTTGAGCAATTGTTGTTTTTGAAGCCTCTTTTGATGCAAGAAGCGCTATATTTAGAGCTTTTTTTGCGTCATCTGCATTACATGTAACAAACTCTGAAGCCACCTCACCATTGTATGGGTTTACTCTCTTACCAACACTCTCTCTTGATTGCTCAGATGAGCCAAAATATATATTTGCAACCATACAAAACTCCAACTCTTTTTATTTTATGTTATTATATTATAAAAAGAAAAAGGAGGAAGTTATGGAAGTAACTCGCTATTTATTTCAGTCACCTTATTCAAATCAAGTTCAAGTGGGGCGAGCTGAAACAAGCACAAGCTCAAATGCTAAAGATACAAGTACCAACAGCAGCCCTGTTTCAAATATTACCTCACTTGAATCAAAAGTTACACGAGAGAGCCAAAAAGCTCAGCCTTCAGATAAATTGTTAGATACATACGCATGAAGTTTTTGACCTCTCTGTTTTTATCATTCTTGACTCTATTTGGTGCTGATAATTTGCTATGGTTAAATGATTATGAGGTAGCAATTAAACAAGCCAAAGAGCAGAATAAAGGAGTTTATCTCTTTGTTGGAGCCGATGATTGCAGATGGTGCGATAGATTTAAAGAGACTACACTATCAAAGGATGAGGTTATTTCAAAATTAAAAGAGGAGTATATCCTTCTTTACATGTCAAGAGATAAGCATAATATCCCAAAACATTTTGAAGTTAAAGGTGTGCCTAGACACTACTTTTTAACAAAAGATGGAAAAATAATACACGCAGATAGAGGTAGCAGAGAACCTGATGGTTTTTTTGCTCTCTTAGACGAGGTTGAACTTAAAAACTAAAGTGTGATATTTTCTAAATGCCAAATATTCTCTGGCGTAACTATGATTGCATCATACATGTAATCTACATGCAGAGCATTTTTTTTAAGATAAACATCGCCAGTTTTTATAAGCTTGGAGAGCTTACTCTTTGTAATATTTTGAACTGCAAGCTCATAATCAAGTGCACTCTTAACCTCAACAAAGTGCCAAACTTCCTCTTTGTATGCGATTATATCTATCTCGCCAAAGCGAGAGTAGAAATTTTTATCAACTATCATATAGCCATTTTCCAAGAGAAACAAAGAGGCTCTATCTTCTGCCACATTTCCCTTAGCTCTGCTCACTATAAATTTACCACTTCTACTTTTATAGATTTAAAAGCCGCTGTTAAAATAAGCTCATCACTCTCATCTCCAAAGAGTGCATTTACTTTAGAATCAGCGTGATGAAATGTAACAAAGAGAGTTTTTGGCTCTACCTTGCTTGTAAATTTAATTCTTAGTGGAGTAGTCTGTCCATTTTTACTCTTTAAAATCACTCTCTCGCCTCTAAAATCAGAAGCGTCACCTTCATTTACAAGAAGTAAATCTTCATCATAACGATCCATCAGACTCAGTGTCTGTTTTGTCTGTGCAGAGTTATTGTACATAGCAATCGTTCTGCCCGTTGTGAGATAGTAGCCGCTTAAATTTTTATCCAAAATCTCTTTTATCATATTTCTAAGCCCGTATTGGTGGTAACAAAACTCTCCCAAACCATCATCTGTTCTAAAATCCAACTGGTGAAGAATAGGTGTATCTTCTGTATGAACTGGCCATTGAAGTCCACGTTTACGGTGTCTCTGTAGTCTTGTATAAGAAGCTCCGCTAAAGCGTCTATATGCAACTTCACGCACCTCATCCCAAATTTCATTTGAATTTTTATAAGCGCTCTCTCCGCCCATTTTATTATCAAGAAGTTGGATAACATCCCAATCATCTGGCAAGTCTGATTCAACAAGCGGTTGAGATAGATGCAATCTCCTCATGGCGTTTATATAAACTCCAGTTTTTTCGTAAGCAGATTTCACACCTATGACAATATCTGCCCTAGAAGCTATCTCCGTCATAAATAGCTCTTGAACCATTATAAATTCGACATTTTGAAGTGCTTTTTCAATTTTATTAATATTTGGATGAATGTGCATTAAATCTTCGCCCATATTCAAAACAGCCTTCAATCGCCCCTCTAACATCTCATCAACGAGTTGTGGAGTCATTAAACCAATCTCTTTAGGAGATTGATAATCTGGATCATAATATGGAAGCATTCCCATATCACACGCACCTTGAACATTATTTTGACCTCTTAGAGGCATTAGCCCTGCACCACTTTTTCCGATATTTCCAGTCATTAAAGATAGGTGTGTTATAGCCATAACTGCGTATGAACCATCTGTGTGCTCAGTAATTCCTAAACCCCAAAATATCATAGATTTTTTAAGAGCATACTCTCGAGCCACTTTTGGAATCATCTTGGCTAAGTACTCATACCCCTCAAGACGCTCAAAAAATTTAGGATTTGCGTAAGGATCATTTAAAATCTTCTCTTTAAACTCTAAAAAACCTTTTGTTCGCTCCGCTATGAAACTCTCATCATAAAGCTCTTCGCTGATAATTACATGTGCTAACATATTTAAAACAAGAAGATTGGCTTCATGAGGCATAATAGCTTTATACTTTGCAAACTTATGAAGCTTTATCTCTCTTACATCAAAAACAGCCATATTGTCATGTTTTTGAGCTACTTCAACTATACGATTTGCGATAATTGGATGAGCTTCTATGGTGTTTGAACCTATGACAATCATAAATTCACAGTTATATATATCGTTGTATGGATTTGTTGCAGCACCTTCACCAATAGTTGTGCGCATCCCTTTTAAACTCGGTGAGTGACACACTCTAGCACAGTTATCAACATGAGGCGAGTTTAGCGTATGGCGTGTAAACTTTTGAAAAAGATAAACACTCTCACAAGATGTTCTAGCCCCACCTATTGAAGCGACACTTTTGCGTCCATGCTTCTGCTGAACCTCTTTTAATTTCATAGCAGAGGCTGTGGTAGCACCATCCAAATCGCTCTCATACCAAACATCATCATAATCTAGAAGTGAAGATAAAATTGCCTCTTTTATAGATGGGTTTTTCTCCAAAAAGCTCTTCTTGATTCTGGGTGTTCTTAATCGCTCTTTTGAATCAACAAAATCAAACCCATACTTACCTTTTATGCAGAGTTTCCCCTGTGAAACAACCCCATCTGGATGCGCAAAAATCTTTTGAATCTTATTATCTTTTACATGTGCTGCTATATCACAACCGACACCACAGTATGTACAAACACTATCTATTGTCTGAATGTTTTCCATAAAACCTACCATATCTTTATCTGTCTATTATCAAATTTAAAGTAACGAGTTTACAATCTTATCTCTTAAAAATTGCGGAAACAGCTTCAAAACAGAGATGATTAAATAAAATCTAAGCGGAAAAGGATAGAAAATTTTCTCTTTTTTAATCGCCTCATAAATTCTCTTTGCCCCACTTTTTGTATCAAGAAAAAATGGCATCTTAAAGCTGTTTTTATCTGTCATCTCACTCTTTATAAACCCAGGCAAGATATTTATAACCTTTATTCCATCATTTTTATATTTATACCTAATGCCCTCTGCATAAGCATTAAGCGCTCTTTTTGATGAACTATAAGCAACTGAAGTTGGCATTGATATAAGTGAAGCCAAAGATGAGATAAATACAATTTTCCCACTTCTCTTAGCTTTGAATTGTGGCAAAAGCAGCTCTAAAATAGCGTGATTTGAGAGAAGATTTATATCATAGATTTTTTTAAAATCACTAAAGGGGGTGATTTCTAAAGAGTGCCCAAGAGATGCACCAGCGTTGAGTATGACCATATCGATGTCATTCAAACTCTTTATCTTATCTTGCAAGAGTTCAAAATCAGTTACATCTACTACAACCAACTCAACGCTTTTTGCATCAAAGAGCTCCGCTCTCAAGGATTTTAGTCTATCTTCTCTGCGAGCTAGAAGAACTAATTGATGCCCTGCCTTAGCATAGAGCCTAGCCAAGGCTTCGCCTATTCCGCTACTTGCTCCAGTAATAAGAATCTTCAACTTTTTTTATACTATCCTAATCATCACAGGCTTTGAGTTTACAAACTCTAACTTCTCTATTGATGAGATAAGATTTTGAATATCATGTTCATAAGCTTTATGAGTAGAGATTAAAAGATTTGCGCTTTGAGTGCAAGATTGTCTTTGAAGAACTGCTTCTATCGATATAGAGTTCTCTTCAAATATTTTTGTAATTCGCGCCAAAACACCTATCTTGTCAGATACATTTATGCGTAAGTAATATTTTGATTCTATATCTCCAGCCGCTTTTAGAGTAAGCTTGCCCTCCATTGGTTTATCAAAGCCCAACATCGGTTTACTCTTGCCACTTCTTGCTATATCTATGATATTTGCAACAACAGCACTAGCAGTTGCATTACCGCCAGCTCCAGCTCCATAGTAAAGAGTCTCGCCAACTTTGTCTCCAACTACGCTAATAGCATTCATAACACCGTCAATCTTTGCAATCATCGCATCTTTTTTAATCAAAGAGGCATGAACTCTAAGTTCAACCTCATTTTTATCTTTTTTTGCAATTCCAAGAAGTTTGATAACATATCCAAACTCTTTAGCAAAAGCTATATCATCACGAGAGATATTTTCTATCCCCTCTATCAATATATCCTCTGGTTTTGCATCTATCCCATAAGCTATACTAGCTAAGATAAGAAGTTTATGAGCTGTATCAAATCCGCCTACATCAAAGGTTGGATCAGCTTCAGCATAGCCAAGCGCTTGAGCTTCTTTTAGGATAGTATCATAAGCAACACCATCATTTGTCATTTTGGTTAACATGTAGTTACATGTACCATTCATGATACCCATGATTGATTCTATATGATTTGCAGAGAGTCCATCACGCAGTGCATTTATTATTGGAATACCACCAGCGACACTTGCCTCATACTCAAAAGCTATATCTTTTGCAATATCTGCTAGTTCATAACGATGATAAGCTAAAAGAGCCTTATTTGCGGTTACAACAGCTTTACCGTTTTTTAGAGCTTTTTTTACAACTTCAAAAGGCTCTTCCACTCCACCCATAAGCTCAACTACAACATCAATCTCTTCATCATCTAAAATATCATCAACATTATCACTAATTTTTATTCCAAGATGAGTTCTATCTTTGTTTAAGTTTTTTACTACGCCACTCTTTACTACTATCTCGACACCAGCACGAGCGGAAATGACATCGGCGTTCTCTCTTAATATATTTACAACACTGCTTCCTACAGTGCCTAAGCCGATTATTCCAACTTTTATCATGCTACTTCTCCATCTCTTTTATTATCTTTTTTTCTTCTTTATGCTTTATCTTGAAACTGTTTTAGAAACTCTTTAATGTTACGTGCTGCTTGACGAATACGATTGTCATTTTCTATAAGTGCAATACGAACATACTCATCCCCATAAACACCAAAGCCAATCCCTGGAGCAACCGCAACGCCAGCCTCTTTTAGAAGTTTTTTTGAGAACTCTAATGAGCCTAAATGAAGACAATAATCAGGTATTTTTGCCCAAACAAACATACTTGCTTGATTTTTTTTGATATGCCATCCAGCTCTATCAAATGCGTCAAGCAGAACCTCTTGGCGGTGGTTGTACTTGTCTGTTATATCTTTTACACACTGCTGATCGCCATTTAATGCAATAGTAGCTGCAACTTGGATAGGCGTAAACATTCCATAATCCAACCATGATTTTATCTTTTGAAGTGCGCCAATAAGCTTTTTGTTTCCTACAAAGAAACCAACACGCCAACCTGCCATATTATAGCTTTTTGATAGTGTGAAACTCTCAACAGCAACATCCTTAGCACCCTCAACACTCATAATAGATGGAGTTACATAACCATCAAAAGTTATATCTCCATAAGCAATATCGCTGATAACGTAAAATCTCTTCTCTTTTGCCATTGCAACAAGGCGAACATAAAAATCTTGTGTTACTGTCGCTGTTGTCGGGTTGTGAGGGAAGTTTACAAGAACAAATTTTGGCTTAGGAGATGATTCCTTAAAAACTCTATCTAAATCTTCAAAAAACTTATCTTCATTAAGTCTGTAATCTTCATCAAACTCTATTCCAAACTTTGAAACATTTCCGCCAGCAAGAATAAAAGAGTACTCATGTATCGGATATGTAGGATCTGGTACGATTGCAACATCGCCAGGATTTGTGATAGCATAAGCAAGATGCGCATAACCCTCTTTTGAGCCCATAGTCGCTACACACTCAGTGGAAGGGTCTAAATCACAGTCGTATCTTCTTTTATACCAATCAGCAATTGCAACTAGAAGTTTTGGAATACCTTTTGAAACAGAGTAACCATGTGTTCTTGTCTTTTGCGCAGACTCTATCAACTTCTCTCTAATATGCTCTGGAGTATCGCCATCTGGATTTCCCATAGAAAAATCTATAACATCAACACCAGCTCTTCTCTCAGCCATCTTTAACTCATTTACCTCAGCAAAAACGTACTTTGGCAACCGTTTCATTCTATCAAACTGTATCTCATCAAACATGAATTTTCCTACTCAAATAATTAATGACATTCTATCGAAAAAATTTTAGAATTAAGTTTATCGCTCTGTTAATATTTTCTCTCTCTTGGCAATAAAACCAAGTCATCTTTAATATTTTTAAGTGTGTAAATATCTGATATTTTTATATAACGAACATCACTGTTTATATCTATAGTTATCTCTGTTTTTTTTGTATCTAATTTTATTACACTAAGAAGCTTTAGTGATTTATCGTAAAATGCTATGTAAGGGTACCAATCATTTCTTAGTGAGCTAGTAATATCAACTGACTCAACGTTTGAAACATCAAGCCAGTAAGCATAAAGTGAGCGCTTTAGACTAAATGTCACTCCGCCTTCTAGCGTACTGACATCTAATTTTGCATTTTTCATATCAACTACATAACTCCAGTCACTCTCATTCTCGCGCACAACGTCGCTGATTTGACACCCATTTTTTTTGAGCTCTTGAGAGAGAATTATTGGATCAGCCGCATATTCTGATGTAAGATTTATTTTCCATACAAACTCCTCGCCATCAAGACTAGACTCTTTTGTCACATATTTATAATATCCAATATTTTGAAGAGCATCACTCATGATTTTTATAAAAAAGAGTGCCTCGCCATTAGTCTTAAAACTTATGTTTATATCACGAGGTTTTTGAAAAAATAGATTTAAAATACCATTTTCTTTTAACGTTTTTATAACTTTAATTGAGTCAACTGCTCCATTACTGTTATAGAACTCACTCTTTGGGGAGAAGATAGTCTCTATAAAAGCTCTATCTTTAGCAAACGTCTTTGGACTTACTAAATTTTGAATCTTTTTTATAAGAAGATCTTGTGCATGTAGAGATGAAAATAAAAATAGTATTAAAAAAAATATCTTTACCATATATTACCGCTGTTTAACTCTTTAAATTCATCTACATTCAATTCTCTTATCTCTGCATTTTTATATACAAATCTTAGGTTTTTTACTGTTTCATACTTCTGAAGTTTACCATTTGATTCTATATCTAAATGTCCATGTCCAAATGCAAGAAGCCAATCTTTTGTGGAATCTAGCGATAACTCCTCAGAAGAGACTTTCTGATATTTTTTACCGCTGCTCAAATCAATATACCCTATCCAGACTTTACTCTTTGGGATAATTTTAAGAGACTTGCCCTTGCTCTCTTGCTCTGGGGCTACTTTTGCTTGAGAGACCTCTTTAATCTCTTCTTTAATCTCTTCTTTTTTGATTGTCTCTTGAGGTTTCTGCTGAGTTGTCTCTTTTATCGGCTCTTGAGTTTTTTCTTTAATAACCTCTTCTATCTCTTCTACTTTACTCTCATTTTTATCAAAAGAGGTGCTATTTTTATCTGTGACGCTAAGATTGTTTTCAACCAAAGTAGGTAAAGCCTTGTTTTGAGCAGTTGGTTCAATTTTACTGCTCTCTTCTTTAGAGAGCAACTCCTCTTGCGTAATATCTGTACTCAAATATGCAAACAGAACAAAAAGAGTAATACCTAAAGCAATATAAAAAAATGTTAATTTATTTTTTCTTCTGTCTGCTAAGAAGAGGTTTGTTTTTGATGGTTCAAGTTGTGAATATTTTGCAATATCTTCAAAATGATTTTTTACTTTTATTTTTAAATCACTTAAATCAACGTTATACTCTCTCTCAAGTATCGATAAAAACCCACCAAGCTGAACTTTGTTGTGCATATCTTCAAAATTTTCTTGTAAAATAGCCTCTACATGTAATCTTGAAATATGAGTATTTTCATGAATTTTTTGAATACCTATTTTTTTTAACTTATCAATTCCACTACTCATTTTCTCATCCTATCCATCAAAATAGCTCCAGCGACGCTAACATTTAAAGAGTCAAATTCGTGTGACATTTTTATGCTAACGAGTTCATCAAGTTTTGAACTCACTCTTTGAGTAAGGCCCTCTCCCTCGCTACCCAAAAAGAGTGCTCGTTTTTGTTTTATTTTTACATCCCTAATATCTGTTGCGCCCATGTCTGCTCCATAAGAGGTAAATCCTGACATTTTAAGATCATTTAAAACATCAAGAACATTTTGCTCAATTGCAAAAGGCATATCAAATAGCGCTCCAGTACTTGTTCTCACAATTGCTTCAATAGGAAGTGATTTCACTCCACAGGCAATTACACCATCCACACCTAGTGCGTATGCAGTTCTTATAATTGCGCCTATATTACCAACATCGGTCACTCCAGACAAAACAAGTACAAACTCATAATTTAAAAAGGTTTTGTAGTTGCAAAGCACATACTCATCTACCTCTGCTAATATGCCTTGATGAGAGGCGTTTTTACACATTTTCCCTGCTGCATCTGGTGGGATTCTTTTTATCTCAAAACCAATTTTCATCAGCTGTGAGTACTCTTTTTTATCCATCTCTTTTGCAAGATAAAGTTTCTTTATCTTAGTTGGATGTTTTTGTATAATATAGTTTATTGGTTGTTTTGCGTAAATTAACATGTAGGCATTTTATCCAAAATTATTAAAATAGTGTACATTTAGAGGTGTAACAATCTCTCATAACAAGCTTTTGTATTCTCGCCAGTTATTTTAGAGATTAATTTTGCTTGAACTTTCTTTGGTAAATCAAGCTCTAGAATCTCTTTTTGAGTTATAGCAGAGCTGTTATGGGCATCTGAAGCTTCAATTACTACAACCCACTCGCCTCTTAAATTTTCATCAACTCTCTTTTTAACTTCAAGAGCTGTTCCAAAATAGTATTTTTGATACCTTTTAGTAAGCTCTTTTGCTAAAAATATTTTTCTCAAAGGCTCTTGTGATGAGAGTTCATTTAAAAGTTTCTCTAACCTATGTGGTGATTCATAAACAATTGTTGTAAAACCGCTGTTGAGTGCACCTTGTAGAGAGAGTTCTCTATCTTTGCCCTTATGCGGTAAAAATCCCCAAAAAAGCATTTTTGTCTCTACAAAACCACTTGCTACAAAAGCCGTTAGAAGTGCATTTGCGCCAGGAAGAACATCATACTTCACACCATTTTCTTGAGCATATTTAACTAACGCTTGCGCAGGATCACTAATCCCAGGCATTCCTGCATCACTTACATAAATAACATTTTGTTCAAAAAAAGATGTTGAGAGCTTCTCTATAAACTCTTTTTCATTGTGAGAATGGAGTGAGATAAAATTTTGCTCATCTTTAAAAGTGGTGTTGTACCGTTCTTTAAGGATTTGGATAAGTTTTTTTGTGACTCTTGTGTCTTCGCAAAGGAGTGTATCTGCAGAACTTAGAGCTTCGATAGCTCTAAGCGATATGTCGCCTATATTTCCAATTGGAGTAGGGACTAATGTTAGCAAGAAAAATCTTGACTAGTTTTGAGCGTAACGCTTTTTGAATTTATCAATTCTTCCAGCAGTATCTACCATTCTCTCAGAACCTGTGAAAAATGGATGACACTCATTACAGATGTCAATCCTCATTTCACTTTTTTGACTCTCATTTTTAAAACTGTTTCCACATGAACATGTAACAGTACACTCTACTAATTTTGGGTGAATATCTTTTTTCATCTTTTTACCTTTTGATACTCGGTAGTTTGCGAATATCTATATATTTTTTAAATCCGTATGAGAGCGGATTTTAAGAGTCGCATTTTACCTATAATTATCTTAATTTAAAGACAATGTTAAAGTATTATTCTACTAGCAACTGCCAAAACCGCACTCTCTGAGCGTAAAACCATAGGAGTATCCAGTCTAAAACTTCCCAAAGATTTAAATAGTTCTCTCTCATTTGGAGAAAATCCACCCTCGCATCCAATAAGAACCGTTTTTATATCACTATAATCATTAAGTACGTTATCACAAAAATCAAAAACTTTTGTATCTGGATATTTTGTTATAAACTCTTTTACACTCTTACATGTATTAAATTCAATATAACTACTTCTGCCACACTGCTGCATCGAAGCTTCTTGAATCCTCTCAAATCTTTTGAAATCTAGTTTAAAATTTTTCTGGCTTCTCTCACATGAGATAAAAGTTATTGCCTCAACTCCTATTTCACAAAGTGCGGGAAGAACTTTCTCAATAGCACTTGAGTCTATAATGCACCAGCCAATGTGAAGGTTTTTAGAACTCTTAAGCTCATTTGTCTCTGAGGAGATTAGAGTCAGCTCAGCACTTCTTGGCTCAAGTAGAGTTATCTTATAAGCATGTAGAAACTCAAGATTTTCTCTTGTTCTAAAGTGTAAAATATCGCCCTCTTTGTGACGGCGAACTTTGATTAAATATTTATAGAGTTCAGCTCTTACATGTAGTGTTTTTCTGCCAGCTTCATCATCAAGTATGTAAATCATACCCACATCCAAAGAGAGATACTAAGCACAACAGCTATCTCTGCAAGAAAAATGTTCGTAGCCTCTCTTTTATACTCTAAAAATGAGGCTTCATCTCTTTTATTTACTCGGCTGACTCCTTTGGAGCGTTTTACCTCAAGATATATCAGCGCTGTTGCAAAGAGTATCATCACTATATTTTCTATAGTAAAATCAAGATGTTTTGAAGCCATCATTACAATACCCGTAAAGATTACCATCCCAATTGCAGTACCAACAATAGGTGTAAAAAGAGAGATTGCTCTCATATATTTTACACTGCTTTTTATGCCAAAGAGCATTAAAATATTTATCAAAATGACACCTAAAACCGCAATAACACCCCAGTTATGTGTTACAATACTCATATCATACATTTCATTCATACCGAAATGTTACAATAAAAATGCAAAAAGAAGAAACATGGCTACGTCAATAGAAGAAGCACTACAAATAATCTACAAACACACAGCGCCAAAATCACTAAAAATTGTCCCTATTGAGAATGCACTTGGATACGTTTTAGCGGAAGACATAACAGCCACTCACAACCTTCCTCCGTTTGACAACTCCGCTATGGATGGTTATGCCATTAAAGCTGATGATGCGCAAATGAGCCTAAAGGTTAAGCATACTATTTTTGCTGGAGATAACTCAGGCGAAGAGTTAGAGAGTGGTTTTGCCATCAAAATAATGACAGGAGCAAAAATACCTATCGGATGTGATAGTGTAGTTCCCATAGAGAGAGTACAAAACTTTGATAACGCTATAACAATTATGGATAAAGTAAAAAAAGGGAGCAATATTCGCCTATACGCAGAGGACATAAAAAGCGGCTCAACTCTGCTTAATAAAGGGGAGAAGATATTTGCACATCATGTAACACTTCTTGCATCTCAAGGCATTAGTCATATAAAAGTATATAAAAAACCAAAAGTGGCAATTTTTGCTTCAGGAAATGAGTTAAAGATGCATTTTGAAAGTGTTGATGCACATCAGCTCTACAATACAAACAGCCCTACATTCTTTGCTAGAGCAAAGGAACTTGGATGTGATGTTGACTTTATAGGAACTGCTAAAGATTCACTTGAAAATATTCACAAGCATATTCAAAGTGCTCTTGATAGCGACCTTATAATTACCTCTGGAGGTGTAAGCGTTGGAGATGCCGACTTTACAAAAGAGGCGTTTGGTGCTTTTGGATATGAAATTTATTTTGATAAAGTTGATATAAAACCAGGAAAACCTACAACATTTGGCAAATGTAAAGAGACTCTTGTTTTAAATCTTCCAGGCAATCCCCTAGCAGCTGCGCTAAACTTTGAAATTTTTGCTCAAACAATTATTTTAGCTCTCAAAGGAGATGCAGCAAAATATATCGCACCTCTTGAAACTAAAATGGCAAATGATTATGCTATAAAAAATGGCAAAATAGCGGTAATTCCTGGATTTTTTGATGGCGCTTCATTTAAAGCACATGAAAAGTTTTCACCAGGGATGATAATGCCACTAGCCCTCTGCAATGCTTTTATAATTGTTGATGAGAAGTGCCAAATGCTAAAAAAAGATAGCTCTATTAAGATAATATCTACTAGATTTAGTTTTAACTCCAAAGAACAAAAAGAGCTTTTAAACCGTTGTAGGATTTAAAAATCTCTTATCTTTTTTCATCTTATCCCAAAAATCTCTATCTGCCCAATCATCTTTGATGGTGTCGCTAAATATAATTTCATCTATATTTACGATGCCCATATTTTTTGAGTAAGCATCCTCTTTAAATGCTTGTGCGTATCCTGTGTCCGTCTCATGGACTATCACGCTATAAAGTTTTACCTCTTTTTCTCCGTTTACTGAAGTAGTGAGTGATAAAAGTTTATCTATAAGCACAAAAAATAGTCTTGAAAATTGCTCAGCGGATGGTGATAATGGTAAAAGCACCCATCTTTGTGAGTGCTTTTGCATTGAAGCTATATACTCCGCCTCATCCTTATCCCAAAGAGTGATAGAGTGATCAAAACTATCAATTATGGCTTTCATATTTTGCTTCATAAGTCCAAAATCATAAACCATCTGAGCGTTATCCAAGAAATTTGATTCAAAAAGAAGTTCTACTTTGTATGAATGACCATGAATTGAGCTTCTACATCTAAGAGTAGAACATCCCCTAACTACATGTGCATTCTCAAATTTAAAAAGTTTTCTTATAATCACTACACACCTCTATTTTGATCCCATATTCGTATATGGAGTCTATCGCTAAAATTGTACCCTTTTGCTTTACAAAACTCTACCAAGGGCTCTGTATTTGCCTCTACCTCTTCTTTTGTGCCACCAAGAGGCATGCAGTAAACTTTAGTTTTTGGGCTAAAGGAAGTTATCTCTAAAATCTCATCTTCAAGTGCTGCATTAATTGAATCTGCATCTATTGAAAACTTAAAAAAAACCTCTTTTGCATTTAATGCAATGTTGCTTATTACTTCGCCTTTTACTCTTTTTGCAAATGCCTCATTTGAATTTGATAGTTTTACTGATAGTGCAAATATACACTTTTTATAGATTACATGTCGCTCAAAATCAACGCTCAAAGTCCCATTTGTTTCAAAAGTAATTTTATGACCTCTCTCATATAGCTTCTCTAAAAACTCTATAAAAATAGGCTCATTTGCATAAATAAGCGGCTCCCCACCAGTTAAAACGACATCAACAGCAAATGGCAAATCATAAAAATTTAAGATATTTAAAAGCTCGTGTGCAGAGGTTATTGGAATCCAGTTTTGTAAAAAATGTTCTCTATTTACCGCATAGATAGTGTCACAGCCCACTATTTTTTCTCCATTTGGCGTACTCTCCTCACATCCAAAACCTTCGCATCTCATGTTGCATCCACCAAAGCGAAAAAAGAGAGAAGGAGTACCTACATAGCGTCCCTCACCTTGTATGCTATAGAAATGTTCTACTAAATATACCATTATCCGCCCGTTTCATAAAACGCTCTTGTGGAGACTTCGCCATCTTCACCACCCCAGCGATTTTTCTCTGGTTTGTTTTTTACAACATCTCTTAAAACTTCACTAGCAGCGACTATATCGCCCTCTTTTATTGATTTTGCGATGCTTAGAGCCTCATCAAAATATAAACATGGTATAAGTTGTCCCTCAGCAGTTAAGCGGATACGATTACACTGTTTACAAAAGTCATCTCCATAAGGCTCAATTATCCCAAATCTGTATCCATCGCTCATTTTATAATAGCGTGATGGAGAAGCGCCATCATATCCCTCATCAACAAATTCATAATGCTCTCTTAGCATAGATAAAAGCTCATCAGACTTTAGCCCGCTTATCTCTTTAGAAGCAAATTTATTCTCCATATACTCTATGAAGCGAATAGTCATTCCACGCTTTTTTGAGTACTCTAAGACATCAACTATCTCTTGAGCGTTCATATTTTTCATAGGAACCATATTTACTTTTACTTTCAATCCAACTGCGAGCGCTTCATTTACACCATCTAAAACGTTTTTCAAAACATCTTTTCCTGCAATTGCAAATGCCACTTCTGGTTTGAGTGTATCTATGCTTACATTTAGACGTTTTAATCCTGCATCACGCAATTTTTGTGCGGTTGATTTAAGAAGATAGGCATTTGTAGTCATTGCCAAATCTATATCTGGGGCATAATCAAAAATCATCTTTATAAACTTGTCTAAATCCTCACGCAGAAGTGGCTCTCCACCTGTAATGCGTATCTTTCTAATGCCCTCATCTATTGCTACTTTTACAAACAAAAAGAGCTCTTCAAAGGTGAGTAGGTTCTCTTTTGGAACCCATGAAAATGGTTTCTCAGGCATACAGTATTGACATCTGAAGTTGCATCGCTCCGTTACAGAGATACGCAGATAATCAACTACTCTATCATAGCTATCTATTAACATCTGTTTTCCTATTTTATTCGTGTGTTATTATATCTTTTAGAGCTAAAATAAAGTTTGTATCAATCTTGGGATTTTCAAAATGGAGAAGTAAATTTTAAAGAAGATTCAAAACTACCATAAGTTTTGAATCTTCTATCTATAATTTTATTGTTTGAATTATCTTTTTTTAAAAGCCATTCAAAATAGAGCGGCTATTTAGAGATTATTTGAGATTTTAAAGTATTAAACTCCTCATCACTAAGAGCACCTTTTTCTTTTAGTTTATAAGCTTTTTCTAGTTCATCTACTTTTGAAACTGGAGTTGGTGCTGGAGCAGCTGTTTTTCTTGTTTCTACAACTTGGCTCTCTTGAGTTTTACCAGTTCCTACGAGCTCTGTTAAAGTGTTATCTATATCTTCTATCATAGTTCCAGCAACTCCAGTTGTTGTAATCTCTTTTGCACCTACATCTTTAGATACTTGTTCAAAAGCAAAAGCACCTCTTTCTAAATTATCTCTGATTTTAAGATAGTATGTCTCACCAGCCTTTAAATCCAAATCTAGAGACTTTTCTACAATTTGATCTTTTGTAGCGGATAGTTTTGCAGGGTTTGGCTTAATATCTAATGTTGTATATTCACCAGCTTTGAGTCTCTCACCTACTCTTTTGCCATTAATTCTTATGCTATAAGATTGATAAGAAGCGCTCTCTATATCCCCTTTTGATTCTATAACATATACATAAACTAAGGCAGCATCAGCAAGTGGCTCTTGTGCTTTAAAAGGTATCTTACTTCCACACCCTGAGATAAAGAGTGCAACTACAACTGCCAAGGCTATTTTTATCTTTTTCATATTTACTCTTTTTATTGATTTTAGTTAAAGATTATAGCATAAAGAGGTCTAATTTTATAAATTATGATTTGATTGCAATAAGAAGTTTTTGATTTTTAAGAAGAGTCTCTTACGCAAGATGCGTAAGAGCATAAAGAGGTAATGTAATTAGCTCTTTATTAGAAGTTGTAACGACCCCAAACACGAATCCAGTTTTCACTGTCTTGAGAATTTGCAACTTTCTCTTCACTCCAAGTACGGTTAGCAATTGCTGCGAAATACTGAACACCACCTGCTTTGATTTTATAAACAAGCTCTAAATCATTATAATCTGCATTTTTGCCAGCTGTACGACCAGCATTTTCTCTGTTTTTGCTACCTGCAGATGTAAATGCATCTTGAAGTGTAATTGCTCCAAAATCACCCATGTTGTAATCTGCTTTTACCATGATAGTATCTGCATCTTTAGAGATTGGATCTTGGTTAGCTATCATTTGTGTATAAAGTGGAGTTTTAACACCGCCAACATTTACTAAAGGAACATCACCATCATTAACATTTGAGTATGCAACACAAAGAGTTAGAGGATCCATTGGCTTAATGCTTATTCTAGCACCAAAAGCGTTTGTATCTTTTAAGTTTGAAGCGCTATCAGGCATAATAGATCCGCCTTGAACTCCCACTTTAAGACCCATTGGTAAAGATTTGTCACTAATAGTCACATCTCCCCATAAAACATCAGCATCAACAGCAGTTGCTATATTTTGAAGTCCATAATAAGTTGCTGTTACAGTAGCCATTGGTAGAGATTTATTTTGTACAGTAAGCATGTATGCTGTACCATCAATGTCCATTCCTGCTACTTTTAAATCACCAAATTGCGCCATATTTGAAGCTGGTGCATTATAGTTTCCGCCACTTACGTAAGCTCCAACTACAGTTGTATCTGGAAGATCTGTATTTACCGCAAGAATTGCATCAAAAGTATTTTTAAATACATTCCAATCTTCTGAGTAAGCAAATGGTGAAAGTGACATTGGAAGTTCTTGACGACCAATTTTTACAGTTGTGTTAGCAATTTTTTTAGCAATATATAATTGACTTAAATAGATATCATCATTAATACCAGTACTTCCAGCTTTTGCATTAATATCTTGCATAGTGTTACCAACAACATTTTTTTCTAAACCTGAAGTACCTAAGTATGTAATTTGAGATCCAAAAGTGAAGTTGTTTTTAAGATCTGCATCTAAGTTAAGTTGAAGACCAGCGTTTGCTCTTGATTTTGAGCTATCAAAAAGATCTTTTTCGCCATTACCATTACCAGCTACTGTTTGGTAGTAAAGTGCTGCTTGACCAGTTACTGCGATATCTATACCCTTATCTGCTGCCATTGCAGAAGTTGCAACTAAAGACGCTACTACTATTGACATTTTTACTAATTTTCTCATTTATATCTCCTGTTTTTTATCTCTTAATCACCCATAATTGAAGTGATACCTAATGTGATAATATTATCACTTAAATATCACTTAAATTAAAGTGAAATTGAGAAATTACAACATTCTACCTCCGCAATTTTTAAATTAAGTTTAAATTAGTAGTTTCGTTAATAATTTATTAACTATTTGCGCTTTGCGGCAGCAATTGTGTTGTTTATTACACATCTTAAAAATTTTAACTAATGTTACATGCAAAGAAAATCCTGCTAAACTCTATAAAATTATCACAAATTTCAAGATATAAAGATTTTTTTCTTCTGCTATAATTGTATTATGAGATTTAGAAACCTAAAAAAAAACAGTAAAACTGTACAAGTAAAAGAGTCACAAAAGTTAGTTTATGCTCCATATAGTTATAGAGTAAAAGCTTTTATTACAGATATGTTTATGATATATGCTCCAATTTTATATATCATAACCTATGTTGTAATGAATGGGAGTGATGATTTTCAATCCTCACAGCTCGCTGTATTTTTTGGAGTAGCTCTTTATGGAGTTATTTATGCAACTCTTTTAAGTAAGTTTGGACAGACGCCTGGAAAAAAAGCTTATGACATAAAAGTAGTAGATGACAAAAGTGGTAAAAACATAGGATTTTTTAAAGCAATATTTAGATTTACTCTATTTTTGTTTACGGCCATGACACTTCTTGGACTACTTATCCCTTTTTATAGAAGAGACAAAAAAGCACTTCATGATTTAGTTTGCAACACTCTTGTTGTTGCTATTAAGAAATAATATAAAAAAAGTCTGCTAGTTTAAAACTTCCATTTGAATTGAATTTACTAAAATTAAATATAGATGCGCAGGACAATTTGCAAAAGACTTTTTGACCACAGCATAAGAATCAAATCACAAAAGAATCAATCAGATAAAAACAGACCATTGTTGCAATCAAGAAGAATAAAGATAGTATAGAGGAGTGTTAAAGAGAGGATTCCTACCTCAAGACGAGGTAGGATTGTAGAGACGTATAGATTTAGTGTAGATCTTTCCAAACCTGTTTTTTCCATAAAAGAGCAAATATAGCAAAGATTACAGAGTAAATTAACACTGATTTACCAATTGAGTCTCTTTCGTGTCTTTTTGTATCACCAGCATCTGCTAAGTGTTCTATCACTTTCTCAGCAGCATCAGCAGTAACACCAACTCTAGGCATTGCAGTACCCTCTAAGTGAGCTTGAGGGTTCTCTATAAATGTACTTATAAAGTGCTCGCCACGAGAACGGATATACATACTTAAATCTGGAGGCAATTTACCCATATATTTTGTTAAATGTTCTTTGTACTCTAACACTTGAATATCAAACGCTAAAGCATCTTTTTCAAATTTAAATGCAGGTTTTTCACCAATTTGAGTCCAATTTTCATACTCAAGTGCGTGACATCTACCACACGCATTTTCATATGCAATTTTTGGAGTAACTTCACTTGGGCTAATAGCTATTGATTTTAAGTATGCAACCATATCTGCAACTTCTTGATCAATATCTCCACCAGCACCAAAGAACGCTGTCATTGGGTGCATTTGACCTTTTGCTGCATCAAACTTATGCTCTACTTTTAGTGCATGAGCTGGATTTACTATCAAGTTAGCCAAAAACTTTGCATCATAAATAGCACCAGCATTACTTAAGTCTGGTGGATTTACACCATAGCTAGCAGCAGCAGAAACAGCATCCATCGCAGCTGGCATGCCCTCTTTTTCTATCGAGTGACATCCAGTACAAGCAGCAGCGCCCATTACTAGATCTTTACCGTTTGCAACATTTCCAGTTTTTGAAACTGGTTTTAAGTCTGCATAAGCAAACTGCTCACTCTCTACATGCTTGTGCATTACAGAGTGTGCGTATGGCTCAACTAACCAATAAGTTAGGAGAGTAAAAGCAACAACAACAACCAGAATTAAAGGTTCTTTATTTTTCATCCTATTCTCCTTATACTTTTTTTTCATTCATAGTTATAAACGGAAGTGCAACCCATAAAAGGATAAACGCAACTGCGGCAACTAAACCGATAGTACTAAACATACCCTCTGGAGGTAGTTTACCCATAGCTGTTAAAACTATCATATCAATAAGTAATAACCAGAACCAGATACTAAATGCTCCACGGCGACTTGCTGGAACAGCATTTGGACTTCTGTCTAACCATGGTAAAAGTACAAAAATAACTTGTGCAAAACCAAATGCTATAAGACCGATGTTTACAGAGAATGGACGTAAAATCTCATAAGACCATAAGAAATACCACTCTGGGTAGATATGTGCTGGAGTTTTAAGTCCATCAGCAGGGTCAAAGTTTACAGGGTCAAGCGCAAATCCATATTGAAAAAATACAAGATAAAAGAAGAAGATTAAGAAAAATCCAACAACCATCAAGTCTTTAGACATAAAGTCATTTGCAAAACGGATAACTTTTGAACTAGCTTTGTCACCAGCTAAATATTTTTTAGCTTCAACATCAAAGTCAATCTCTTCACCATCTTGATTATTAACATGTGGAATACGTAAAGCTGCAAAGTGAAGCCCGATTAATCCCATGATAGCCAATGGTAAAAGAAGTACGTGAAGCATAAAGAAACGAGTTAAGAAAGCTTGTGCAGGAACATAATCCCCTCTAATCCACTCAACTAAACCATCTAAATGTAATCCGCCAAGACTAAAGATATTTGTAATAACCATACCAGCCCAGTAGCTCATTTGTCCCCATGGAAGCATATAACCGCTAAATGCTTCAGCAGAGAATGTAACAAAAAGAAGCATACCTGAAACCCAAATCATCTCACGGCCTTTTTTATAAGAACCATAATAGATACCAGTAAACATGTGAATATAGATAATCAAGAAAACAACTGAAGCAGCAACTCCATGAACATGTCTCCATAACCAACCAAAATCAACATCTCTCATAATCGTGTAGTTTACGCTGTAAAACGCATCTTTAACATCTGGCTGATAATACATCAACAAGAAAATTCCTGAAACTAAAAGTAGTGCGAACGTGATTGCAAGAACCATCCCCATCGCCCACAAGAAGTTAATATTTTTTGGAATCCAATACTCAGATGCCATAACTTTTTCAACTTTTTCAATTGCTAAACGTTGGTTTAACCAATCTTTAACACTAGTTGCTTTTGTAAAATGTGCCATAATTCCTCCCCCTTAAAGCGTTATGCCGCTATCTTTCATAGCTTTGTACTCTGGACCAACTTCACCAAGAACAAGAGATGTACCTTCAATTTTAAATGGAGGAATATCAAATGCACGTGGTGGTGGAACTTTTGTAACTTCCCCTGCCCAGTTAAACATACCGCCGTGACATGCACAAAGAAATGACTCCTCAGCTGGAATATATGCTGGAATACACCCCAAATGCGTACACAAACCGATAGCTATCATAAAGTGAGAATCGCCAACAACGATATCTCTTGCTTTTTGACTCTCTGTCTGTTTTGCAATCATTGCCGCTGTTTTTTTCAAAACAAAAATCGGCTTCCCTCTCCACTTTTCTGTTATTAACTGACCCTCTGGATATATGCTCATATCTAGAGTTGTAAAACCCGCAGCTTTAACGCTTGGAAGCGGATCCCACGTTTTTTTCATTGCGACCAATGAAGCAACTGCCCCTACACCTGCTACGGCGCCAAATGCTTTACCCATAAACCCTCTACGGCTACTGTTATGCATATTTGCTCTCTTTCTTATAAAATTTGAGGCTGATTATATACTAAATTACTTTTAATTAATTATAAATTTAAGCTTTCTTTTATAAATTTTACTATTTTTGGTGTAGATTGTTCCATTTCGAAATAGTTTATGTTATCTATCGAACTTATAATTTCAATAAGGTCTTCTTTTTTATAATTTTTTACAATCGGAATATTTAAGCTCTCAAAAAGCTCTAAAAAATCTCTTGTATAATCTTCTCTTTGAATATAAATAGCCTTTGCTCCAGATGCAACACTCTCTAAAATAGCTTGAGGAGAGGCGGAGATAAGAATTTTAGAGCTTTGAATCATCTCATCATAATCTTCAAATTCATAATGATTTTTAAACTTTTTTCTAAGCATCTCTTCATAATCTAAAAAATAGTAAAAACCAAGTTGCAAGGCGGGGTTTAAATCTTCAATAAATGAGAAGTTTTTACCCAAATCTTTCTCATAATCATCATCTCCAAAAAAGTAACTAACTTCTGTTGTTTTAACTTTTTTCTCAAAATATTTTTCATCAACTGCTAAGGCGGTGCATATCCCTTTACCACTCAGATACGGAGATATTAGAAGCTCATTTTCCATCTTTATCTCATCTTTTTTATCACTTACTCGTATAAAAGTAGAAAAAAAATCTCTCATATCTTCAAGCATTATAGGATTTGCTTCTTCTGAGTCAAAGATAAGTTTATCGCCATGTTGTGCAATTTGAGGAATATTTCTCACAACATCAATACCAACGGCTTTATCTACTCCAAAATGTCTAGCTTCATTTGCTATCCTAAAGTCAGAGCAAAGAAGCGTAATATCTATATCTCCCAAGGCTCTGATAATAGTGCAAGCTCGCCTAAATCTATCAAGCCCTGTGCGATGTCCTGTATGTACATAATAATATATTTTCACAAAGTGCCTTTGTCTATTTTTTTATTTATTTCTGTTTTTTATATCTATTTTTATATATATATGTAAAATCTCTATAGCAGCTGGGGTTATTCCGCTGATTTGTGAAGCTGCTTGTAGTGTTGGCGGGTTGAAAGATTCCAACTTTTCTACTATCTCTTTGCTTAATCCGCTAATGCTTCTAAAGGCAAAATTTTGAGGAATTTCTACTTTTAGATACTTTTTCATCTTCTGTATCTCTTCGCTCTGTTTTTGGACATAGCGGGCATATTTCCCCTCTACTAAAATTTCATCTAGTATATATGACTCATACATCTCAAACTCTGGAATTAGCTTTAACATTTTTGACACATCAAAACTTTTTCTTGCCACTATCTGTTCAGCCGAGATAGTATCTCTTACACCCTCTTCGCCAATAGAGTTCAAAAATGCTATAAACTCCTTATTTGGTGTAAAAATTGTCTCTCTTAAAATCCTCGCACCCTCTTGAATCTGTGCCTCTTTTGCTTTTACTCTCTCATAATTCTCATCATCTATGAGCCCAAATGTATGTCCATAATGACTAAGCCTTGTATCTGCTGACTCTTCACGCAGAAGAAGTCTGTACTCTGCACGGGATGTAAACATTCTATATGGCTCTTTTGTCCCTTTTGTTACTAAATCATCTATCAAAACGCCTATATAAGCCTCATCACGGCGTAAAATAAAAGGCTCTTTGCCTTGGAGGCTAAGTGAAGCATTTATGCCAGCCATTAAACCTTGCGCAGCAGCTTCCTCATAACCTGTTGTACCGTTAATCTGCCCTGCTAGATAAAGACCTTTTATCTTTTTTGTCTCTAGCGTGTGTTTCAACTCTCTTGGATCTACAAAATCGTACTCTATGGCGTACCCATAACGGACTATTTTTGCATTTTCCATCCCTTTTACAGAGTTAATCATCAGCTGTTGAACATCTGGTGGAAGTGAAGTGCTCATACCATTTATGTAGCATTCTGTATTTTCAAGAGTTTGAGGTTCTATAAAGAGATGATGTCTCTCTTTGTCTCTAAAGCGGTTTATTTTATCTTCTATGCTTGGGCAGTAGCGTGGTCCACGTCCCTCAATTTGACCTGTAAACATTGGTGCTCTGTAGAAGTTGCTCTCTATAATGTCATGTGTATTTTGATTTGTATAGGTGATGTAGCAAGGAATCTGCTTTTTGGTTTTTCTAAACTCTTCACGATTTGTTCTAAAACTAAATGGATTTGGAAGCTCATCACCGCCTTGCTCTTCCATTACAGAAAAGTCTATAGTTGAAGCATCAACTCTAGCACATGTACCTGTTTTTAATCTTCCCATCTCTAAACCACAAGATTTTAGTGAGGCGCTTAGAGCATCGCTGCTCTGTTCACCATATCGCCCGCCAATTTGTTTTATCTCGCCTACATGTATAACGCCTCTTAAAAATGTACCACTTGTAACTATCACTCTCTTGGCGCTGTACTCATTTAAAAGATTTGTTTTAACACCTTTTACTTCACCATCTTCGATAATAAGTGATTCTGCCATCTCTTGAACTAGCTCTAGGTTTGGAGTGTTTAAAATCTTATTTCTAGCGATTACTCGGTATCTATCCATATCAATTTGGGCACGACTTCCACGAACTGCTGGACCTTTTGTCTGGTTTAGTATGCGAAACTGTATCCCTGCTTCATCTGTTATTAAAGCCATCTCTCCGCCTAGAGCATCTATCTCTCGTACTAAATGACCTTTTGCTAAACCTCCGATTGCTGGGTTACAGCTTGTAGCTCCAACATTTTCAGCGAGCATTGAGATAAGCAGAGTTTTATTTCCCATTCTAGCAGATGCCAAAGAAGCCTCAACCCCCGCATGACCGCCACCGATAATAATTACATCATAATTCATATAAGTTCCATATTTTTGTATATAACAATTTTTAAAATTATAGCTAGAAGTTTTTAAAATTTCTCAGCGTTACATGTAGTAGCTAAAGATAATTCTAACAGGTTTTGTTAAAATGAGTAATTCGGAATTAATATAGATTTGATTACAATTTCAAAAAGATTATATGTGGGGTTAGAAGTATGAATACTATTACTGTTCTTGCTGTTGATGATGAGCCATTTAACTTAGATTTAATAGAATTAGCGTTTATGGATACAGAAAATATGAACCTAATCAAGGCTATAAACGGGCAAGATGCTTTAGACAAACTTCAACATATAAATGCAAATGTTATACTCCTTGACCTTAGAATGCCTGTGATGGATGGCTTTGCAATGCTAGAAAAAATAAAAAAAGACCCCATCTACTCAAAAATTCCAGTAATTATTGTGACTGCAAATTCTGAAGAGAAAAACAGAGCCTTAGCGCTTGGCGCAAATGATTTTTTAGCAAAACCAGTCGATACAGTAGAGTTAAAACTGCGTACATTAAACTATACAAAACTACATAAAAGCCAAGTAGCACTTGAAGAGCTAAACAAAAACCTAGATAAATTAGTTATTCAGAGAACAGCCCAACTGCATGTAGCACTCAAACTTGCTCAAGAGACGGAGTATGAAGTATCTCTAAGGCTTGGTATGGCTAGTGAGTATAGAGATTTAGAAACAGGTATGCACATCAAGCGAATCAGCCACTACTCTGCACTGTTAGGAAAACTCTCTGGCATGGACGAGGAGCAGGAGAGACTACTTCTATACTCTTCTCCACTGCATGATATTGGTAAAATAGGGATTCCTGATGCAATTTTACTAAAGCATGGAAAGCTCGATGACAAAGAGTTTAAGCTAATGAAAGAGCATACTACTATCGGCGGATTAATGCTTAAAGATGGAGAGAGATACCCTATTATAAAAGCTGGGCAAATTATTGCACAACAGCATCATGAAAAATATGATGGTTCTGGTTATCCATTAGGTCTTAAGGGTGAGGAGATACATATATACGCAAGAATAGTATCAATTGTTGATGTATTTGATGCTTTATCATCAAAAAGAATTTATAAAGATGCTTTCCCACTAGAGAAGACCATAGAGATTATGAAAGATGGAGCTCGAACCCATTTTGACCCAATATTGCTAAATCTTTTTATTGATAACTTAGATAAATTTTTAGAGATAAGAGATAGTTTTACAGATGTCGATGAAACACCACATTTAATCAACCTAATAGAGGAGTATAGATGAAATTTTTACTAGTTGAAGATGAAGAGTTTAACCTCATCGTACTTGAAGAGATGATAAAGATATCATATCCAGATGCAAAAATCGTACTTACCAACAATGGTCAAGAAGCCTATGAAATGCTACAAACAAACTCTTTTGATTTAATCTTAAGTGATATAAATATGCCGATTATGGATGGATATGCTCTTATAAAGAAGATAAAAAATGAACTTCTACTCACTACTCCCACAGTAGCTGTAACTGCTTTTGCTATTCAAGGCGATAAAGAAAAGCTCTTGATGTCAGGATTTGATTATTACATATCAAAACCAATTGATATGGCGGAATTGCATAAAGTCCTAAAAGTTTCTCTCTTAGATTAAGCTATGAATTTTTTAAACATCAGATACAAACTTCTATTTTTATCTATCATCCCCACGCTCTTAACTCTGTTGCTATTTTTTATGATTCTATCACAGAGTCTAAGTGAAAAAAATAATTTTGAACTTACAAAAGGATATATCCTAGAATCAATAGCAATTTCAAAAATTGTTCATGCTATGCAGACAGAAAGAGGACTAAGCAGTGGTTTTTTAGCAAAAAATGAACTAGATAAACAAGATACAAACCTCCTCTTAGCGAGAGATGCTCTAAACAAAGCACTAGATAATGCTAAATATATCTACAAGAAGAAGCAACTAAAAGATAAAACTATATTAAATCTACTAAACGAGATAGATGTCACAAGAAAAAATATGGATTTGAAAACTAAGTCCATAGCTTATATAAAAGATTATTACTCTCAAAAAATAGAGCTGCTTTTAAGTTATGTTGCTACTATACCAACCTTTATGAACGATAAAGAAAGCAGAAATTTTGTACAAGCATTAGTTTATTTATCTAGTGCAAAAGAGTCTCTTGGGATTATCCGAGCTACTCTAAATAAAGTTTTTATAGAAAATAAGATTTTGATTGATGATTATTCAACTATTAAAGGCTCTTTAAAAAACTACAATCACAATATTGATGCGTTTAAGAGCACTATTACCGAGGACTTTTTAAAAGAGTTTGAAGAAATTTTTAAAGGCAAGAACATAGATAATACATTTGCGATAATTGATGATAGTCTTGCAAATTCAAAAAACAATATAGATTTTGCAACAAATCCTGACTATTGGTTTGAACAAGCTTCTCAGACTATAAATCTTTTAAATAGTGTTGAAAATGCTCTATTTCATGAAATAGGGAATATTATAGATGAAAAATTAAACTCTATTTTTTATAAATTAGCTCTAATTGTTATACTCTCAACTATTGGGATTATTGCGCTCATAAGCATAACTTTTAGTTTTGTAAAAAATATTTTAACTTCTACAAACAAATTAAATGAGGAGTTCTCAAACTCAAAATCTCTGCTTGAGCAATACAAATCAAGTGTAGATAGAAGTTTCATAGTCTCAAAAACAGACAAAAAAGGGGTAATCACCTACGCAAACGATGAGTTTTGCAAAATTTCTGGATACTCAAGAGATGAGCTAATTGGAAAATCTCACAATATAATAAGACATCCTGATACAGAAATGGCGATTTTTAAAGAGTTGTGGCACACCATAAGAGATAAAAAAGAGCCATGGTTTGGTGAAATCAAAAATCTAAAAAAAGATAAATCATCATATTGGACAAAAGCAGTCATAAATCCAATACTCGACTCAAATCAAAATATAATTGAGTATATTGGGATAAGAACAGATATAACCGAACTTGAAAATGCAATGATAGCAGCCCTTAGTGCAGAAAAAGCAAAGAGTACTTTCTTGGCCACAATGAGCCATGAACTTAGAACTCCATTAAATGCTGTTATCGGTTTCTCTCAAATTTTAATGGCTAAAGATGATATGCCTAAAGAGAAGATAAGAACTTTTGTAGAAAAAATCAATATCTCAGGCAAACATCTGCTCAATCTAGTAAACAATATCCTAGACTTCTCAAAGATAGAATCAGGCAGAATGAATCTTAACAAAAGAGAGATTTTGTTGGAAAATTTTATTAATGAGACTATTTTGCTAGTAGAAAATGAAGCTCTAAAAAAAGATATTGAAATCATAAAAAAAGGCTTTTTTGAGATTAGTTTGAGTGCTGATGAGCAACTTCTAAAGCAGGTTATTTTAAATATTTTATCAAATGCCATCAAATTTTCAAATCAAAATTCTGCCATTAATATCTCATATAAAAATGATGAAGAGAACCATATCATCTCAATTTGCGATGAAGGAGTAGGATTATCACAAGAGCAGCTTGAAAAATTATTTAAGCCTTTCTCTCAGGTACAAGAGCATCAAAACACTGCCCTTAAAGGCACTGGACTAGGACTTGTTATATCTCAAAAAATAGTAGAGCTTCATAATGGAAACATAGAAGTCAAGACTCAATCAGGAAAAGGTAGCTGTTTTTACATAAGCATACCAATCATAAAGGCATAAAATGGGCAACTCTTTAGAATTAATCATAAAAAATTTCAACATAACAGAACAGGTGCTATCAGATAGAAAAAATATCGGTCTTTATATAGAGTCTCTATCCTCTTTGATTGTGGATAAATTTTATGACTATCTTTTATCAAATGCAGATTTCGCGAAACTTATTGACCCTAAAGATATTCCAATGTTAAAAAGAGTAAGGGCGCAGTTTATTGTTTCGCTGTTTAATGATGATTTTGATGATCTTCTTTTTAATAAGATTAAACAGGTTTATAAGGACTCTCCAGTTAGACCCAACACATACCTAATAGCTTCATCTTTTGAGATTATTATGCAGTCTATTATAGATATAGCCTCTGTCAATCATCAACTTCAAAGAGGTTTAAAAACTATATATAAATTTTTACATATTGCTGAATTTATCATGCAAAAAGAGTTTCTAGATGATAGCGCTCAAAAAACAACTACTTCAAAAAACAGCCTTATAAATGCGCTTGAGTCTCTTTATGAAATGTTATCTATCCATAAAAGCAAACACGAACTTCTACTTGAGTGCTATGAAAAAAATATCATAGATACAAGCAACATCATAGAGCTTCCATCAAATGATGTTCTCTTGTGCAGATTTCATGAGACTACTTCTGCTATAAAGAATTTGGTTTTAGATATGGATTACTTTGGTGTAGATATCTCCATAATTGATGAATTGCATCGCAAATACCACCAAAATGTAAGTGATTTGTATAGCGCAATAGATAAAAATTTGCCAAAAAATGAGCAACAAGCTTATCTAAACAATACAGCCCAAACATCTCAAGAACTTTTTGAGCAGATAAATAAGCCCTTTGAAAAAGTATCATCACTTACCTTTTTAGTCGTCAATGGCGGTATGCGCTTTATACAGCAGTATGGCTATATTTTAAATGAAACAAAATTTATCCCTTTTGATAAAGCCCAAGAGATGTGCGATTTCATCAAAAACATACTAAAAGAGTCTTTGCAAGAGTCGCTTTTATGGGCAATTGACTCATATAGTGTAACTACTAAAGAAGATGAAAGAAGCAGTGATATTTCTGAGAGAATAGTCTTTAATAATGCGACAATCTTTATAACTCTAAATATTAAAAAAATCCCATATAGCTCATTTATCTTTGATATTTTACATATTTTTTTAGAGATTTTAAAAATTACACTCATCAACCGAGAAAAAGAGCATAAGCTAACAATTTTTGCAGATAAAGCGGAGTCAGCCAATCGCTCTAAAGATATGTTTTTGGCAAATATGTCACATGAGTTAAGAACTCCGCTAAATGCGATAATAGGCTTTTCACAAATTTTGCAAACAAGAGAAGAGATACCGCAAAATATGCGCTCTTACATAGAAAAAATATCCATAGCTGGAAATAATTTGCTAAACCTTGTAAATACTATTTTAGATTTTGCAAAACTTGAAGCTGGAAAAATATCTTATCATCCAAGGATGACGCTTCTCTCAGATATAGCAAAAGAGATTTCAATCATTATTTCGCCTCTTGCTGAAGCCAAAAATATCACTTTAACAATGCCAGCAGATATATCGTTGGCTCTTTTTATAGACGCACAACTTATGAAGCAATCCCTCATAAACATACTCTCAAATGCAATCAAATTTACTCCAAATGACGGAGAGGTTATATTTTCTATTACGTTTGACAAACAAAGAAATCAGTATGTTTTATCAATCTGCGATAACGGTGTAGGTATGGATAAAGAGTCCATTTCTCAGCTTTTTACACCATTTACGCAGATAGACAATCACCTTCAAACCGCTTCAAAGGGCACAGGATTAGGGCTTGTGATAACCAAAAAAATAGTAGAAGATTTGCATGGCGGTAAAATCTGGGTAGAGAGTAGTGTTGGCGAGGGAAGCTGTTTTTATATCGCTGTTCCTATACAAACTGAATTAACAAAAATAGAAATTTTTGCTTCAAAAAACAGCGATAACGAAAAGCTCCTTATCGTTGAAGATAGTGAGGAGTATGTAAAAATTTTAGTAGAGAAACTTCTCCCGTACTACAACATTACAGTTACTAACTCCATAAACAAAGCAAAAGAGCTTTTAGAAAAAAATGAGTATGACAAGATGATACTCGACTTTTTTCTAATAGATGGCATCTGTTCAGAGGTTCTATTTTTTATGGAAAACAAAGAGATACAAACGCCAGTTTATGTAATTTCAGCAGAAGATGATTTTAAAATAGTAGAGCATCTTAGAGAGTCTAGCAATATCATGGGTGTCTTTAACAAAAGAGATACTGTTCTTATCTGCGACACGATTAAAGGGGAGAGTTAGTGAGCAAAATAGCTATTCCAGACTCATTTCCAAATTTACCGTCTTCTATAAAGAAGATACAAAAAATGTTCTCTTCAAATGAGATAAATATCCATTCGCTCATTACCGCACTCAAAGAGGAGCCACTTTTATGTGCAAATATTTTAAAGTTGGTAAACTCTCCATATTATGGCTTAAAGAGTAGTGTTGCTTCCATTGAGAGTGCTGTTACTCTGCTTGGAGTAACTGTTCTAAGAGGCATAATTATGGCTACTATTTTAAAAAAATCATTCCCGCTGGATTTGTCTGTTTATAACATCTCCGCTCAAGAGTTTGACAAAATATGTATCTTGCGCACAAGGTTTTTAAAGGTGTGGCTAAAGGATGAAGATTTTGACATTCAAACGCTATCATCAGTAGCTTTTTTAATGGAGAGCGGAAAAATAATAACTTCTTATGAGATAATAAAAAATCAGCTTAGCTCTGCTTTTATAGAACTATCACAAAAAAACTCGATTTTGGAAGCAGAAAAAGAGCTATTTGATGCCAACAGCTATGAAATAGCCTCTTTACTGTTTGAGCAGTGGGAGTTTGAAGAGAGTTTTATAAAACTAATCTCAAATATACCAAACCCCTCAACAAGGGAGCAAAAAATTCTACATGTACTCTCTGTTGCTATAAGTGTTGAGGGTGTTTTAGAAGAGAAAAATATTGGGTTAGCAATAGAGCTAATAAATGAGTATGGGTTTGATAAAGAGAAGTTTATGAAAGCTCTTGAGGCGTTAAGAGAAGAGTCGCTTTAGCCCAAATTTATCCTTTTTTAGTATTATTTGCACAATATATTTTAAAGATGGTTTACACAAATGATAAAAAAAGCTCACGACGCATATAACAACAAAGATTTTGAGAGTGCATTTAAACTCTACACACAACTATCAAACGAGGGAAATGCTGATGCTATGGCATCTCTGGGTTACATGTACCAAAACGCTCAAGGTTGTGATATAGATGAAAAAAAAGCTCTCTCTCTTTACGAGAGAGCCGCTGAACTTAAACAGCCTTATGCTCTTTATAATTTAGGGATTTTATATATGAACGGTCTTGGCGGAGTAGAGCATGACCAGTTTAAGGCACATGACTTTTTTATGGAAGCTGCAACTAGAGAGGTTGTTCCAGCAATGTATGAGACAGCTCTTATGTTGGAGCGTGGGCTTGGATGTTTACAAAACTTCTCAGAGGCTGCCTTTTGGTATGAGGAGGGAGCAAAAAGAGGACATCTGGAATCTTTTAACAACCTTGGTGTTTTATACAAAGAGGGACATGGTGTTCATAAAGATGAGGCAAGATGCTTTATCTGTTTTAAGAGAGCCGCAGATGGCGGTCTTGCAGAGGGACTTTACAATCTTGGACTGCTTTATGATCAAGGATTTGGATGTGCACAAGATCATGACATGGCACTAGACTTATGTAGAAAAGCCGCTTACAAGGGTCATACAAAGGCGCAAGAGATTATAAAAGGTCTTCAAGAAGAGGGCAAAATAGTATTTTAACGATACTATAATTTACAATTAAAAGAGATAACAAATGTTCACAGGACTCATAAGAGAGATAGCAAATGTTAAGAGTTTGCGTGGAAGTAAACTGAGTATCAGAGCAAAACACAAAGCTTCTATTGGCGACTCTATTGCAATAAATGGTGCTTGTTTGACGGTTATTGAGATTTCAAGTGATGGCTTTAGCGTTGAGCTATCACCTGAGAGTCAAAGTGTTTTGGCGATGGAGAACTACAAAAATGAAGTTCACATTGAACCAGCCATGATGATGGGCGATAGATTTGAAGGTCATATTGTTCAAGGGCATATTGACGCTATTGGCGAGATAAAAGAGATAAAAAACAGTGGCAACTCTTATGACGTTTATATAAAAATTGATAAAAAATTCATAGCATATATCATCCCTAAAGGCTCAATCACAGTTGATGGAATCAGCCTTACAGTAAATGAGGTTTTTGATGATAGCTTCCGTCTAACTATCATTCCCCACACCATGAAAGAGACACTTTTTAAAAACTATAAAAGAGGCTCAAAGGTAAATATAGAGACAGATATGTTTGCCCGTTACGTTGCGCACATAATCTCTCACAAAAAAAACTCCCTCTCATGGGATGAAGTTGATGCCATATCAGCTTCTTATTGATGAAATACAAACTACTCAAAGACAACTTTGGGCATAACAGTTTTAGAGAGCTTCAAGAAGATGGTGTTAATGCCATCTTAGATGGTCGTGACTTGCTTATGATTTTACCAACTGGTGGCGGAAAATCGCTTGTTTATCAGCTCCCTACACTTCTGATGGACGGCATAAGCATAGTTATATCGCCACTTATAGCACTTATGCAAGACCAAGTCTCTTCACTTAGAGCGCAAGGAATGAGTGCGCAGATGATAAGCTCCGCACAAAGCCGTGATGAAGTAGATGAGATAATCGCTCAAGCACAAAATGGCGAGTTAAAGTTTTTATATCTCTCTCCTGAGAGGCTAAACAATCAAGCCACAATTGCGATGCTGCGAGGTTTAAATATAAACTTCTTTGTAGTAGATGAAGCGCACTGTATCTCACAATGGGGACATGAGTTTAGAGATGATTATAGAGCGCTTGGGAACTTAAGAGCAAACTTTGCATCAACTCCCATCTGCGCATTTACTGCAACTTCAACAGAGCATGTAACTGAGGATATACTGCGAGAGTTGAGATTTCAAAATCCGCTTCTCTTAAAGGGGAAAATATTTCGTAAAAATATTTTTATCTCTCTTGAGCGCAGAGTTGCAAATGGACACGAACAGCTCAAACTCTTCTTAGCAAGACATAAAAAAGAGAGCGGAATCATCTATGTAAGCTCAAGAAAAAAGGCAGAGGAGTTAAGTCTCTTTCTCAATAAAAGCGGTTATAAATCTCTGCCATATCACGCAGGTCTGCCTCAGCATGTAAGAGAGCAAAACTTCAAAATTTTTGTAAATGACAAGATAGATATTATGGTTGCAACCATAGCTTTTGGAATGGGAATAGATAAGAGTAATATCCGTTTTGTAGTTCACATGTCACTTCCAAAATCATTAGAGAACTACTATCAAGAGATAGGACGAGCTGGGCGAGATGGGGATGACGCAGAGGTTATTATGTTCTTTAATGCAGCTGATCTTACTCAACACAAAAGATTTTTGGATGATATACAAAATGAGGAGTATAAAGAGCATCTAAGCCAAAAAATAGAGACTATCTACAAATACGCAACAAGTGAAATCTGTTTTCACAAGCAGATAGCCGAGTACTTTGAAGATACGCTTGATGAGTGTTTAACTGGGTGCGACAATTGCGCAAACTCTAAAGAGATTAGAGAGAACATCACAAAAGAGGCTCAGATGATTCTAAGTGCCATCTATAAAACAGAGCAGAAGTTTGGAAAAAACTACATTATAGATATTTTAAGAGGTTCAAAAGAGCAAAAACTCTTAGCTAACAGTGCTGATAAACTCTCTGTCTATGGGATTGGTGAGAGTAGAGCCAAGCGAGTTTGGTATGTTATCTTAGAGAGGCTCTTAGAGCTAAAAATAGTATATTTGGGTGAGTTTAGCGTTCTCAAACTAACACAAGAAGCCGCAGAGACACTAAGAGGCAAAAAAGAGATTTTTATAAGAGCCTCAAGACTACATGTAAGCGATAAAGCAAAGAGAGTAAAACCTAGAGATGAAGAAGATTTCGATGCAGAACTATTTGAAAAATTAAAAGCAAAACGAACACAAATCGCTGGTGAGCTAAAAGTTCCAGCTTACATAGTCTTCTCAGATAAAGTACTCAAAAATCTCTCCGTTGCAAAACCGCAAAACAGAGAGAATATGTTAGAGGTAAACGGTGTTGCAGAGAAGAAGTTTCAGCTCTATGGGGCGCAGTTTTTAGAAGTTTTTAATAAATAACTTTATCATTTAACATTATAAAACAATGTTTTTTTAACACTTTTCTCTTCATTTATAAGCAGTTTCATAATATCTATGTTAAAATTCAAAATCTAAAATTGGAGCTAAAAAAATAATGAAAAAAATGTCTATAAAAATGCAGGTTATCCTCTTAGTGATTGCCTCGTTAGCTGTGTTGGCTTTAATATCAACTTCAATAGCTAGTTCAAAAAGTAAAGAGGCACTACTTAGTGAAAATTTATCTCAACTCTCAAAAGGAAGAGATCTTAAAAAAGGTCAGATTGAGGATTTTTTCCAATCAAGGGTAAAAGATATTGAGGTTCTCTCAAGGTCTAAAGATTTGGCTGAACTTGCTAGCTCACTTATAAGAGTCCATAATGAACTAGAAGTTAAAGGAGAAGATGATTATCCAGCTAAAAACCAGATGGCATTAGCGGAAATTGCTCCTCATGAGACATATTTTCAAGCCTATATGAAAGATTATGGTTATAGCGACATATTTGTTGTATGCGCAAAACATGGTCATGTTATGTACACAGGTGCAAAAAAGTCGGACAATGGAGCAAATCTTACTCATGGCTCACTAAAAGATAGCTCTTTGGGCATGGCATACAAAGAAGCTCTAAAAAACAATCGTCCTACTTTTATAGACATGAAGCCTTACGCACCAAGCAACAATGAACCCTCAATGTTTCTATCTACACCTGTAAAAGTAAATGGAGAAGTTAAAGCTGTTTTAATATTTCAAATTTCAAATAGCGCAATAAGCAAAGTTATGAGCTACAGAGAAGAAGGGAGCGCTGCAACTCAAGATGATTATCTAGTTGGAGCTGACAAGCTTATGAGAAGTGATAGCTTTTTGAGAAAAGATACTCACTCAGTAAAGGCATCTTTCGCAAATCCTTCTACTGGTTCTGGCGATACACAAGCCTCTCGCAATGCTCTTGAAGGAAAAACTGGAAACGTTACATCAACAGGTTTTGATGGTAGCAGCGTTATATTTTCTTACTCTAGCATTCAAATAGGAGAGGACCTTAAATGGGCTATCATCTCAAGAATAGGTGAAGAGGAGGTTATAGCATCTGCAAATGAGATAAGAAATACTTTAATCATTGACTCACTGCTCCTGCTTGTTGTAATTATTATAATCTCTATCTATGTTATCAACGTAAGTTTAGTAAAACCTATAGAGAGATTTAAAACATCTCTTTTAACTATTGGCGATAATAAAAACCTAACAATAAAAGTGGATGAAAATGCACCTTTAGAGCTCTCACAAATGGCACATAGTTTCAATACACTTATTTTAACACTAAGAGACCTCATAGAGACTTCAAAACAATCAGCAAGCGAAAACGCTTCAATCTCACATGAGCTCTCAACAACGGCGATGGGAGTTGGAGAGAGTGTTGAGAAGTCTGTATCTATTATAGATGATGCAACTAAAAAAGCAAATAGCATCAAAGATGAGATTTCTCAGGCGATACATGATGCACAAGAGAGCAAAAAAGGGATACTTCAAGCAAATGAAAATCTTGACATGGCAAGAGCTGAGATAGTCTCTCTTAGTAAAAAAGTTGGAGAGAGTGCTCAACTTGAAGTTGAACTCTCTGATAGAATGCAAACTCTCTCACATGAAGCAAATGAAGTTAAAAATGTTCTTGAAATCATCTCAGACATTGCAGACCAAACAAACCTTCTAGCTCTAAATGCTGCGATTGAAGCAGCTCGTGCTGGTGAGCATGGACGTGGTTTTGCCGTTGTTGCTGATGAAGTGCGCAAACTTGCAGAGAGAACGCAAAGAAGCTTAACAGAGATAAATGCAACTATAAATGTAATAGTACAATCTATCGTTGATGTAAGTGGGCAGATGAGCTCAAATTCAGAGGAAGTTCAAGCCTTAGCGCAAAGTGCTTCTGATGTAGAAGATAAGATAAATAACAGTGTTGCTATAGTTGAGAATGCTGTAAGAGCTAGTGATAAGACTGTAAGCGATTTTGAGAAAACTGGTAAAAATGTTGAGTATATTGTCTCACAAGTTACTCAAATAAATGAAATCTCTTCAAAAAATGCAAGAAACGTAGAAGAGATTGCAGCAGCAGCTGAACATCTAAACTCTATGACCGATGAGTTACATGGTAAACTTGAAGAGTTTAGAACTTAAATATATTAGAGAGTGCAATCCCTAAGTGAAGTTACATGTGGATTGCACCTCATCTTATGCTCCACATCTACCACGCTATAAATATCTAGCTTTGATTGAGATGCCACAGTTGCATCTCTAAAGCCCTCTCCACTATTTAAAAAAACATAAAAACCACTCTCCCAAAGAGCAACTCTTATGGGTAGCGCTATTGAGTAGGTTGTAAGAACTCCATCATCTTTTATAATATTTTTTATATCCATAAAATACTCTTTTGTCCATAGCAATGGATTTGCTGCTGGAGAAAAAGCATCTTGGAAAACAACATCAAAGGTTTGAGCGCTAAATCTTTTTATATACTCTCTTGCATCGCCTACAAATATCTCTACATGTAGAGTTTCATCTTGATAAATCCCATTTTGTGACAACTCTTTTACTATATTTTTTAGTGGTTCAAACTCTTTTGGATAACTAAAATATTTAAGTGATTTAACCAAAGAGCCATCAAGTTCAGGAGAAAATATACGCAGTTTTGAAGTTAGTCTGTTTTGTCTATGGTACCAAATAGTAGCGAGTGTATTAAAACCCAAACCAAAGCAGATATCTAAGATGGTTATCTCTGAATGATTTTTTTTTAGTTCAAATGCTGGGATAACATGTTTTACAAGTGATTCATATAGCGCACCATCTTTTGTAGAGTGATAATGCTCCTCGTACTCTTTTGAGTACGCCGTATAGCTCCCATCTTCACTTAAAACTATTGAGTGGAGTTTATCATCAAATTTTTTCATCACAGTCAAATAGCTCACTCTTTTTCTATAGTTTTACTTCAAAATGTTATTTATGCTGATTTTAGTTAAAAAGTCGCTCTTGTATCCATGATGGTTTTTTTCTACAATCAAGAACCGCATAAATATAAATTATCTTATTCTTTATTTTGTAATATATTGAAAATGGAAAACGCTTTGACAAAAGTCTATAATAATCAGAAATAATTATGTGAACTCCAGCGTATATATGGAGTGATTCAATATCTGAAAATATAGAATCTAAAAAATACTTACCTAAGCCTTCGCTTTGTGATTCATAAAAATACACCCCTATAGCAATATCTTTTTCAGCT
Source organism: Sulfurimonas denitrificans DSM 1251 (assembly GCF_000012965.1). Taxonomy (NCBI): domain Bacteria; kingdom Pseudomonadati; phylum Campylobacterota; class Epsilonproteobacteria; order Campylobacterales; family Sulfurimonadaceae; genus Sulfurimonas; species Sulfurimonas denitrificans. The sequence goes on from NC_007575.1 coordinate 2,019,782, forward strand.
TCATCAAGGATTTTTATTTTCATTAAACTAACTTTTGTAACCTGCTTTTAGCCTCTTCTAACTCGCTAAAGGTTGATTTGCCATTTTGAATATTTTGTTCTCTTTGCTCTAATATATTCAGATGCCACTGAGGGGTAAAGCCCTTTTGAGTTGCATCATTACTCATATTTTCCCATAGCTCTTCCAACATTAAAAACTTTTCACTTATAGGCATTTGATCATAATTTAATGACACTGACATTTAAATACTCCTATGACATAAACTCTTTGGTACATTTTATCATATTTCTCTCATTTGTATAATCACATCTCCACTCAAGAAAGCAGCATAATAAACTCTATGAGTCGGATTGATAGACTTATAGAAGTGAGAAAAATCCTCTACAACCCATTACCCCACATATGCATCTTCTTGGCGATTAGCAAATCGTATCTTTCAACCGCTTCTATCGTGTTTGGGGCTCTAAACTCAAAATCTTCAAGTTGCTTTACTACCTTATCTATATCTAAGATGCCTTTTTTTTCCATAATGATTATGTTTGCAGTGTTTGCAAGAGTAAGATAAGAGAGCTTTAACATCATCTCTTGATTTTGATGAAGATGAAATATATCTTTAAGAAGTACAGCATCATGGTCTCTTGGAAGCGCTCTAAATGGGGCTTTAAAGTCATCTATATACTGAACTCTTGCATTTATCGCATGGAGATTTTGTTTATTTTTGCCATAGAGAGCTAGATTAAACTCTCCGCCAACACCTTGCATCATATCGCTAAAGAGTTTGGTTATCTCATCTGTTGTTGTGCTAACTTCAAGATAGTGATTTCCAGGGAGAGGTTTAAAAATAGCTCTGAAATGTTCTAAATCAACCATTTTAGTACGCTAACTCATTTAGCTCTTTAAAAAGATAAGCTTCAACTATATCATCTACACTACGCTGAGTGTGTGCTACTAAAACCATCATATTTTGCTCCATAAATGGCCATACATACTCGTTGTCATTTTTTACAACTGCAACTTCACTTAGGTTAAGAAAAGCATCTCTGTTTGCATTATGAGAGACCGCTCTAATTCTGCCCTCTTCTACATGTAACTGAGTCCATACTACAACATCATTTATAGCAACTATTGAAGCCTCTTCTATATCATCGCTATCCATTGGGATTAAAATATACATCTCTTATCCTATCTTTGATTCATCAAGAGCTAGAGCGTCATTATCCATAACACCAATGCGTCTCTCTAACACTTTTGAAGCAATCTCTTTTGCATCCTCAAGCGAGTGCATCTTATAAGTTCCGCACTGATAAACATTTAATTCTGGAATATCTTTTTGCTCTTTAACCCCTAAAATATCCTGCATTGAAGCGCTCCATGCATCTGCTACTCTCTGCTCGTCTGGTGAGCCAATTAAGCTCATATAAAACCCTGTACGGCATCCCATAGGAGAGATGTCTATAATCTCAACATCCTTAGAGTTTAGGTGGTCTCGCATAAATCCAGCAAAAAGATGCTCTAACGTATGAATACCCTCGGAGGATAAAATCTCTTTGTTTGGAGCAACAAAACGTAAATCAAAAACTGTAATATCATCACCGCTTGGTGTCTTCATCCCTTTTGCACGGCGAACTGCTGGGGCTGGCATAATTGTATGATCAACTTTAAAACTATCTAATAGTGGCATATAAATCTCCTTGTATTTTTGACTTATTGTAGCGTTTTTATAAAAACAACCTCTCATAAAAAGGCTAACAAACAGAGTACATGTGATAAAATCACGCAAATTAAAGTTTGTAAAATATGTCTCTTAGGAATTTATGTGTTAGAAAATTCACAACTCGAGAGAGTTATCCTCATAGGTGCTTCAACTGGAGGACCAGGTCAGATAGAGAAGATAATTAAAGCTCTGCCAAAACTCAAACATACAACCATCATAATCGCTCAGCACATGGCGCTTGATTTTATTGCAAGTTTTGTAAAAAGGTTAGGCGAGCATAGTAGTAACAGCATACATATTATAGAAAATGCTCTTAGATTAAGAGCGGGAGAGATATATATTTGCCAAGGAATCACCACAATTCATAGCACAAATGTGGGGCTGGAATTTCATCTTACATGTTCAAAAGAGTACAAATACAATCCCGATATAAACGCTCTCTTTAGCTCTTTTGCCCCTTTTGTAAAGAGTTATAAAACACTAGGCATTATACTAACAGGAATTGGCGATGATGGTGTTAGCGGATGCAAAGAGTTGTCTTTAATGGGGGCTAGAACAATTACCCAAACCCAAGAGAGCGCCATTGTAGATGGAATGCCGCTTCGGGCAAGACAATCAATAGAGTCAATTGAGATAGATGACACTAATGGTATAAAAAATAAAATTATGGAGTTTTGTAACTAATGTTTTTTAATTTTTTCAAAAAAGATACCTCTTTTGAGCCAGAGCATAAAAGAGAGCAGATACAAGATTATGATGATATTTCACAAATTGCAAACTTCTTTAAAAATGAGACAGGAGTTACTTTTGACAAACAAGAGTCCATCTTAAAAAATAAAGTAACAACATTTTGTAAACACAAAGAGATATTCTCATTTCATGAGCTACTAGACTCTTTAAATCGCAACAGCACTCTAAAACAAGAGCTTATTGACACGCTTACAACCAATGAGACATTTTTTTACAGAGAGTTTAAACAGGTTCAAGAGTTAGTAGAGCTTGTTAAAAAATGCTCTCATAAAGTAGAAATTTTGTGCGCACCCTCGGCTACTGGAGAGGAGCCATACAGTATAGCTATCGCTCTCTTAGAGGCTGGCGTTGCTTCTGAGAGCTTTAACATACTTGGTATAGATATCAATCAAGAGGCAATACAAAGAGCAAAAAATGGAGTTTACAAAGAGAGAAACATACGAAATCTCTCTAGCGAGCAGCTCCGTAAATATTTTAAGCAAGAGGGTGGCTTATATCGTTTAAATGATAGCGTTAAGTCAAGAGTCACCTTTAGAGTGATAAATATTTTTGACCACTCTTTTAAAAACATAGGAAATTTCGATTTTATTTTTTGTAGAAACATGCTTATATATTTTGACAAAGAGACAAAAATAAAAGCAAAAGAGATTTTACAAAATCTTAGAAAAAATAAAAATCAAGAGATATTTTTTGGGCACGCAGATCTGTTTTAAGTCGCTATAATAATACTTTTAATATCCTAATCTATATTAAAAAAAATTATATAACATGAAAGAACGAAAGAGAAGAAATGAAGTTAAAACTAAAGTCTAAATTACTATTTTTATCAGTAGTGCCGATACTTTTTATAACTTTTCTCTCATTTATGCTTCTCTCAGATATTATTAAAAACAGACAAAATCTAGAACTTACAAAACAGTACATACTAGAAGCAGAAGTTATTTCAAAAGTTATTCACTTCATGCAAATAGAGCGTGGCACTACAACTGGAATGATTGCAAATAAAAAAATAGACGATAAAGATACAAATCTTCAACATGTAAAAGCACTCTGCGACAGAGCCGTTTTGGATGCTAAGAGCACTCTTGATGTTTGTGATTTTTGTCATAACTCTCAAGCGCTAGGTACTTTAGAAGATATTAAAAACAGAAACAATATTAAACTCCTTAGCCTCTCTATTCCTGATGCAAAAGCCTACTATACACAACAGATAGAATCTCTTCTTCTATTTGTAAAAAAAATTCCATCTTTAATGAATGATAAAGAGCACAGAAACTATCTCCAAGCTCATAGCTATCTCGCGTCTGCAAAAGAGGCTCTGGGGCAGATAAGAGCAACTTTGATGGAGGTTTACTCAAACAAACAGCTCTCTGAGGGCTCTTTGCTATCTCTAATAAAATTTTTAGAGATTTATAATCTTGATTGTGAAAATTTCAAAACAATCGCTAGTAAAGATATTCTTGCTATTCATGCACGACACTTCAGGGGAGAGGCTGTTGAGAAGACTCTTGATATGATACACTCAATCATTAGAGATAGAAATGATATAAATTTTTCTCTAGTAGAGCCATCATACTGGTTTAAACAATCAACAATCTCAATAAACGCACTAAGAGATGTAGAGCGTGAACTCTTTGAGAGTGTAACTGAGCTTATAAATGAGAAACTAAAACTTACTTTTTACAAAATTCTTCTTATAACATCATTTCTGCTCACTACTATCATTACTCTTGCTTCTATAATGGTGTTAATTGTTAGAAAAATTATCTCCTCAACAAACTCTTTAGAACAAAATTATGATGAATCTATCTCACTTTTAGAGCAGTACAGAGCAGCGGTAGATAGAAGCTTTATAGTTTCAAAAACAGATCCAAAAGGTATTATTACCTATGTAAATAGTGAATTTTGTAAAATCAGCGGTTTTTCAAAGGATGAACTAATTGGTAAATCGCACAATTTTATAAGACACCCACAAATGAAAGATAATACATTCAAAGAGATGTGGCATACCATAAAAGAGCTAAAAAAACCGTGGCGTGGTGAGGTAATAAACCTTAAAAAAGATGGCTCATACTACTGGGTAAAGGCGATTATAAACCCTATCCTCGATAAGAATGGAGAGATTGTTGAGTATATTGCAATTCGTAGCGACATCACAGAGATAAAAAATGCTCTCACAACTGATGCACTAACTGGTTATGACAACCGAACAAAACTCTCTGAGGATATTAAAGAGCTTAAAGACCTCTCTTTGGCAATATTAAACCTTGATAATTTCAGGCAGCTTAATGACTTTTATGGGCATCAGTTTGGAAACTTAGTCATCATCTCAATAGCAAATAAAATCTATAATTTCATCTCAAAAGATAAAAAACTAAAGTTTTATAGACTCCAAGGTGATGAGTTTGTAGTAGTTGGAGTTGAGTATGACAAAGAGAAATTCATCTCAAAAACAAAAGAGATACTGCTCCTAATAAAAGAGAGATTTAGCATGAAAAATGAAGAAATTCTTCTTTCATGTAGTTGCGGAATCTCTTTTGAAGATAACGAACACATCCTCTCTGGTGCGAACATGGCTCTTAAAACTGCTAAAAAAAGCAGCATTGACCTTTTAGTTTATGATGACTCTTTATCGCTAAATCAGCAGTATGAAAACAATATGATAGTTACAAAAAAAATCTCTGACGCTCTAAAAAACGATAACATCATCACCTACTATCAGCCAATAATAAATAACAAAGACGAAAACAAAGAGCCTAAAAAATATGAGTGTTTAGTTAGAATGAGAGATGGAGATAAAATTTTATCTCCCTATTTCTTCTTAGACATTGCAAAACAGACAAAGCAGTATTTTGGTATTACTAAAGCTGTAGTTTTTCAGGCTTTTGAGATGTTTAAAGATAAAGAAGCACAGTTTTCTATAAATCTATCCATTAACGATATTTTAGATGAAGAGATGTCTAAATATATTCTTATGATGCTCGATAGATATGAGGTTGGAAATAGAGTTATTTTTGAAATTCTCGAATCTGAATATATAGAAAATTTTGAAGAACTCTTAATATTTATCACAAAAATAAAAAAGTATAAGTGTAAAATTGCTATTGATGATTTTGGAACTGGCTATAGCAACTTTGGATACCTTATAAAACTAAAACCTGACCTCTTAAAGATTGATGGCTCACTTATTAGAAATATAGACAAAGATAAAAATGCGCGTCTTATAGTCTCAACTATTGTTGAATTTTCACATAAACTTGGAATGAAGATTGTTGCAGAGTTTGTTGAAAATAAGGAGATATTTGAGATAGTCAAAACTCTAGGAATTGACTATTCACAAGGATACTACTTCTCAGAACCAAAAGAGAGTTTGTAAAAACCTCAGACTCTCTCAAGGAGTTTTTTGAGGATATATAGCTTATCTTTGAGTTTATCTTTATCCTCTTTTTTTGAAACCTCTTTTAACTCTTTTTTTGTTTTTGTTATCTTTTTTACAAGCTTATCTTTTAGTTTTTCCCTCTTTTTTTCGTCACTTTCACTAAAGAAAAGTTTTTGTATCTCTTTGACTAGTTTATCTATTTTCATGTTGAAACTCCCAATGTTCTTAAATCTTTATCTTTTATCCACAATATTGTAGCCACTTGCAGAAGCTTTTGCGTTACATCATAGGCAAATGAGCTATCGTTAATAAGTGATGTTGCCATTTTTGAGTCTATCTTATTCTCTCTTATAAGCGTATCTATACGGCTATTTTTTATATTGTCAAGAGCCTTTACACTCTCTTTTAATAGTTCCATAGAGGAGAGAACATCTATCTCATCTTCATGCTCTTTAACCATATTTATAGTGTCTATCGTCTTTGCGATATAGATTCTTATGTTATTGTACTCATCTTTTACATAACTGTTTTTTGATTTTGAGTAAAAATATATATTTTTTTGCAAATCTCGCATATTTTTTATGGCTTCTATTATCTCACGTGAAGCAAGTTTCAAATCATAGACATGATTTTGGCTCTCTTGGTTCATATTTTCTTGAGATAAAGTCGCATAGTAGATTATGTCACTGTAGAGAGATTTTATTTTTTTGGCATAAAACTCATCCACATCTGTGTTGATATTTATCTGTGAATTTTTTACAACACTCGGTATGTCTGGGCTTTTTATAAACTCATGTCTATGCAGCGAAATGGCATGAGATATCGCTTCAATCGCACTATCATATAGGCGAATTGTCTCTTTTTTTATAGCTTCAATCGCAGCATCTGGTACATTTATAACAACTTTATCCAAGTATAGAGGTTTTAGTGCATAAATATTTACCTCTATAAAAAGCGTCTCTAAATATTTTACAAGCCTTTGCGTAAATGGAGCGACAAGCAGAACTCCAATAACATTAAACATGGTATGAAAGAGTGCAAGTTTCATAGCATAATCATCATCGCCAATGCCTATTTTTGAGGCTAAAAACGTTGTAAAATCGCTTAGCTGATAGAGAAAAACAATAGCTACAAAAGCGGTTATAAGGTTAAAGATAAGATGTGCTGTTGCTACTCTTTTGCCATTTGCATTTGAGGAGAGTGCACCTAAAATTGCAGTAATTGTAGTTCCTACATTTGCGCCTATTGCAAGTTCAAGAGCATTTATATAGATAATCTGATTTGTTGCAAGAGCAGTGATAACAATAGCCATTGTTGCTGCGCTTGACTGCATAATAACAGTTGCAATAACGCCTAGCAAAATATAAACCAAAGCCCCTAAATATCCCTCTAATGCGTATTTTGAAAGGTCAAGTTTGCTTTGCAAAACTTCAAAACCATCTTTCATATAATCAATACCAAGAAATATAAACCCAAGCCCTAAAAGTATATTTGCTATACCCTGATAACTTTTACTCTGTGAAAATTTTAAAACAACTCCAAAAATTATCATAGGCATCGCAAAAGAGGCTATATCTATCTTTAAACCAAAACTAGAGACTATCCAAGCGGTAGTAGTTGAGCCGATATTTGAGCCAAATATAACTCCAATAGCTCCACTTAGAGTTATAAGTTCTGCACTTAAAAATGAGATAATTATGATAGATACAAGTGATGAGCTTTGCATTAGAGCAGTGGCTATAAAGCCCGTTCCAATAGCCTTTGGAAGTGTGTCGGTACTAACTTGCAAGACTCTCTCAAGCACTCCACCGCTAAAGAGTTTAAACCCATCTTCCATAAAAGTCATACCAATCAAGAAGATAGCTACTCCAGCTATGATAATCTTGTAGTCATGATTATAAAAAAGAACAAGAGCTAGTAAAAATAGAAAGAGATAGTAGTAATATTTTTTGAGCATTATAAACCTCTGCTTTACTTAATTTTTTTCAAAATAAATTTAATCACAATCATAATAACAATAGCCTCTATAATAGCCGCTAAAACAAATGCGTAGTACTCATCTAAACTAATAGCGTTGTTGCTTATAGCTATAGTAGCGATTGCTATTAAAAACGTCAAAGGCATGGAATCGCCAAGGCTAAACAAAATAGTTCCTCTAACTCCCAAATACCTGTAATATGCCACAAATGAACTAACTATTCTAGCTAAAACCATAGCCATAACTATCAAGCTTGCTTCAAAGAGTATGTTTATAGTCAACAAGACGTTAATATCGAGTGTTGTTCCAACATAGATAAAAAACAGAGGCACTAAAAACCCAAACCCAACACGATGCAGAGTCTGTGGAAGTTCAACTTTATGCTCAAAAAAGTTTGCTATAAAAACACCCGCTATAAAGGCTCCCAAAACCATATCTATATGAAGATACTGCATAATTGCAATAAGTATAAAAAAGAGTGCCATAGATACTCTAATATCCTGACTCATACTGTCATTGTCTGGCATAATAGTTTTTCTAAGTGCAGGAAACCACCAAAAAAGTATGCTTAGAGCTTTAAAAACATAAACTGTAACAATAAGAACAACTATAAGAATTGAAATATTTTTATAAAACTCTTCACCAAAACCATGAACTGCTATTGCGTCAAAAATGACAAGTGCAGAGATACTTATAAGCTCACCAATTACGCCTATTATAAGTGAGAGTTCAAGCCACTTATGCTCTTTGCCATGCTCATTTATTAACACCATTATCATCCCCAAAGAGACTATTGGAATAACGACTATATAGACTGGATTTAGATCAAAAATAAAATATAGCAAAAACGATATTCCATAAAGAGAGCTAAAATATAAAATGATGTTTTTTATATATTTATCTTTAAAAGTTATAAACTTTCTAATGTTTACCTCAACACCAGCCAAGAACATCAGATAAAAAAACCCTATCTTTGCAATATCTTTAAACTGCTCATTGTTCCCATCTATAAAACCCAACCAAACAACCAGTGCACCTAAAATTATCTCTACAACTGCAACTGACACTTTGAGTGTTCTTGCAAAGAGGGGAGCGACTAAAATTAAAATAACTATTCCCGATAACAACGCTACACTTTGCATGCAACTACCTATCCTTTTAGCTTACCAACTCATTAAAATAAAACTCTACTCCCAACAAAACCATCTTTTTATATCTACTTTATTCCTGCGGCTGCTTCTCTTGCTCTGTCCTTTTTACTTTTGCCTTTGCCTTTTATAGGCTCTTTGCCTTTTTCTCTCTTTGGCGCTTCTGTAGTAAGCTCAAAGCCCTCTATCTGCTCTCTTTTGAGTCTGATGTTTGAGCGTTTTTCTATCAAGCGAAAATGTGCCTCATCTTCATGGTCTATAAAGGAGATAGCCATCCCAGCTTTACCTGCTCTTGCCGTTCGTCCTATGCGGTGTATGTAGTCAGCACTTGAGCGCGGAAGGTCAAAATTGATTACGCATGTAATGTCATTTATATCCAATCCTCTTGAGACTAAATCAGTGGCAAATAAAATCTGGAGTTTTTTTGTTTTGAACTCTTCTAGCGTGTAGTTTCTATCTTCTTGATGCAAATCGCCATGAAACGAATCGGCGCTAAATCCATGTTTTCTAAACTTTGCAGCTATATTATCAGCAGCTCTTTTGCTTGACATAAACACAATTACAAGTTCATATTTTTCACTCTTTAAGAGATGTCTAAGAAGAGGAGCGCGGTTTTCTCTGCTTACCAAAATAGCGCGTTGAACAACACTCTCAACTGTTGGCTCTTCATCTTCTACACTAACCTCAATGGGATTTTGCATAATCTTTGAAGCGATAAAGAGCATCTTTGGAGGATATGTAGCTGAGAAGAGTAAGTTTTGGCGCTTTTGCCCAAGTGCTTCAAGGATAAGTTCAAGCTCTTCTGCAAACCCAAAATCAAGCATTTTATCCGCTTCATCAAGAACAAAAAAATCTACATGTGAGAGAATCATCTGTTTTTTACTTAAAATATCAAGGAAGCGCCCCGATGTAGCAACTAAGATATCGCACCCTTTTTGAATGTTAAAGAGTTGCTCTCCAATCCCCTCTCCGCCGATTACACCAACAACTTTTGGCTTCTTGCTCATAAACGCACCAAAAGTGTTAAAAGCTTCAACTATCTGTTGTGTCAGCTCTCTTGTAGGTGTTAGAACAAGGACTTTTATCTTTGCTTTTCCCTCATAGCTATCACGAGATAAAAGCTCTAAAATAGGCAAAATAAAACTGGCACTCTTCCCGCTTCCAGTTTGAGCCTTTGCCATAATATCATGACGCTCCAGCACAAGCGGAATAACTCTCTCTTGAATAGGTGTTGGTTTAGTAAAGCCGTTTTGCTTTAGTGCTTGTAGTATATTTTGCGAAAGTCCAAGTTTTGAAAACGGCATTTACTATCCTTCTCTATATTTGAGCGCATTTTAGGTAATTTTGCCTTTAGAGGATATTTTACTGCTCCTATTTATTACTCAGTTGATTGTTTTGGATTGATTCACAGGCTATTAGTATCTTTTTTCTCTCTATTCCCCATCTGTAACCGCTCATAGCTCCACTTTTTGCTATGACTCTATGGCATGGGATAAGATAGCCGATGTGATTTTTGCCAATGGCGGAGGCGACTGCTCTGGTAGCTTTTGGTTTCTCAAGATAGTTTGCTATATCTTGGTAAGTGGCGACTACGCCGTTTGGAAGGTTTAAGAGCGCTTTCCAAACATTTACTTGAAGATTTGTTCCCTTTACAAAAAGAGAGTATTTTTTGTTTTTTATAAAGATATTTTCTAAGTATTCACGTGCCGCTTTTTCATCAAAATGTAGATTTGCATTTTCCCAGAGTTCGTTAAATCTTTTAAAAATCTCATTTTTATTCTCATCTATAAAGCCCAGATAACAAACTCCCTTATCAGTAAAACCGATAAGTGCCTCACCAAAAGGAGTCTGCCCATAACCGTAAGTTATAAGAACATCCTTTCCTTTTTCTCTCCACTCTTTAGGAGTTACACCTATTAGATTTACGAAAAGTTCATGGAGACGGCTACTGCTTGATAGCCCTATATCCAAACTGCTATCAAGGATAGATTTGGACTCTTTTATATGCTCTTTTGCATAGTTTAGAGTAACAGAGTGCAAAAACTGTTTTGGGGTAACGCCTACATACTCTTTAAAAACTCTTATAAAATGAAATTTACTCATACCGATATTTTTAGCAACCTCGTCAATAGATGGGTGCTCTTTAAAGTTTTCATCAATATACTTGATGGCTTTTTCTATCTGTTTATAGTTATCGTGCAGGAGTGAAATTTCATCCATTTTTAGCTCTTTTAAAAAGTTGATTTATTATAAATCACAAAGCCCTTTGCTAACTCTTCTAACTCTTTGTTTATCTTTACATGTAGCTCTGTATCGTTTATATTATCCAAAACATCGCAGATTTTGTTTGCGATAAGTTCAAACTCTGCTTCTTTCATACCTCTAGCCGTTAGTGCTGGGCTTCCTATACGGATACCGCTTGTTATAAAAGGGCTTCTTGTGTCGTTTGGAACACCGTTTTTGTTTACTGTGATTCCCGCTCTCTCCAGCGCTGCATCTGCATCTTTACCTGAGAAATCTCTGTTTAAAAACGACACCAACACTAAGTGGTTGTCCGTTCCGCCAGAGACCAAATCATAACCTCTTTTTGTTAAAACAACTTCAAGCACTTTTGCATTTGCCTTTACTTGTTTTGCATACTCTCTCCATGACGGGTCTAGTATCTCTTTAAATGCAACAGCTTTTGCAGCGATAACATGTACAAGCGGACCACCTTGAATACCTGGGAAAATAGCAGAGTTTATCTTCTTTGCTATCTCTTCATCATCTGTCATAATCATACCGCCTCTTGGACCTCTTAGAGTCTTATGAGTAGTTGTTGTTACTACATGAGCGTGAGGAAATGGACTCATATGCTCATCTGCCGCGACTAAACCAGCCACATGAGCGATATCTGCAAAAAGAAAAGCTCCAACAGCATCAGCAATTTCACGGAATTTTTTAAAGTCTATCTCTCTAGCATAAGCCGATGCTCCACAAACGATAATCTTTGGTTGAACTGCTTTTGCGATTTCTAAGATTTTATCATAGTCCATTCTTCCGTCTGCCTCAACACCATAAGTAAAACTTGAGTAGTTTTGCCCTGAAAAGCTCGGTTTGCTACCATGTGTCAAGTGTCCGCCATGACTTAAATCCATACCTAAGAGTTTGTCACCAGCCTTTAGAAGTGCCGCATAAACAGCTGCATTTGCTTGACTTCCTGAGTGTGGTTGAACATTTGCAAATTTACAGCCAAATATCTCACAAGCTCTATCAATAGCTAACTGCTCAACAGCATCAGCATATTCGCAACCGCCATAATATCTCTTGTATGGATAACCCTCAGCGTACTTGTTTGTAAATACGCTTCCCATAGCTTCCATAACCGCCGGACTTGTAAAGTTTTCACTGGCAATCATCTCTAAGTGAGCAGTTTGCCTCTTTAACTCGCCTTCTATGATTGAAAATACTTCCCTGTCCGCATGTTCTAAACTTTTGCTTGATATAAAACTCATCTTAGTATCTCCGCTATTATTTTATTTTTAAAATAATATCTCAAGCCAAAATATTTAACAATCCAAAAATTGCTATATTTTGCTTGCACTCTATTTATAGTATCGTCCCACACATTTAATAATATCTATTCTTATGACTGCAGTTCCACTTATCATCTTTGGCGGCATCTCTTTATCTATCAGATGCGGAGTAAATTTTTCTATTATTTTATAAAGTGCTTTATACTTTTCATCAAAATCTTCAACAATCGAAGCATGTCCTTGCATGATAATGCTGTTAAATTCACTATTTACGTCACATGGGTCTTCTACTCCCTCGTGTAACAGCGAGAGCATCTCATCTACCTCAAAACATACGTTTGGATTATCTTTTATATTGTCTATCTTCTCTCCCATAGGCAAACCATGCAGATATATTTTATCTTCAAAATATACAAAATGCATTGGCACAATATATGGATAATCATCTTTGGAAAATGTTCCTATTCTTCCAACTTCAGCACGATGCAAAAACTCTAAAATCTGTTCCTGCGTTAAAAGATGTGTTTTTGTTCTATGTCTCATATCCATCTCCTTTTTTCTTGTTAGTATAATGCAATCTATCCGCTAAAAGCAATCCAAAAATTGCTCCACTCTTTATTGACAGATGAAACACTTTGGAATATACTTTGCAAAAAAATAAGGTAAAAATTATGCCTACAGAGAGAAAAAACACAAAAGGTAAAAAAAGGAATATGTTGGAGACTTTTTTTACAAAAATCTTAAATTTTGATATCTTTTTAGATCAAAGAGCAGATGCTATACTTCTTAAGTTTGTAAATATTTTGCGTTATATTTTTATCATGATTATGATTGCATACTTAGCTATTTGTCTTATGAGTCTGTTTCATAAAGTTGTCTCATTTACCTTTGCTCAAGGTGCTCTTGACTTTGCTTCTATAAAAAATATTTTAACAGATGGACTCTTTACGCTGATAGTACTTGCAATTGTAAAAACACTTTTCATAAAAAATGGTTTTGACTATGCCATAACATTTTTAGAGATTACTTTTGTTGTTTTAGTTAGAAAAATGATTTTACTAGAGACTGATCCATCTGAAACTCTGCTTCTGCTTGTCCTTGGTTTAACATCTGCACTATTTTTTATTCTTATTGTTTATATACATGTACTAAAAAACAGAGAAAAAAAAGAACAAGACCTTATAGAGCAAAAATAGTATTACTGCTAATTGCTCTACTTATTTATTTTCCTATTCATATTAAAAAGAGCAACTGCAACAAAAGCGAGCAGACACCCTATAAGCGTTGATAATTCTAGATTTTCACCATATACAACCCAGCTAGAAGCGATAGCGCCTATTGGGACTATAAACATAAAAACGCCTGTTTGATGAGCGCCAATTTTACCTGCCGAGATAAAATAAAGAGCGGTGCTAAAAGTCCCAGGAACGATTCCTATAAAGATAATAGTAGCCCAAAAAACAGTGTCATACGCCCCGTAGTCAAACGGATGATAAGGGAGTGCAAACATCATATTTGTAAAGCCCGCCACGCCAAAAACGACAAGCGTATAAAACATAGGATTTGCTCTTGAAGCCGCCTTTTGCGAAAGTATGGTAACTAATGCCCAGACAACGGCACACCCCAAAAAGTATGAACTCTCTACATGCAAAAACCCAAAACCCTCAAACGGAATACGAAGTAAAATAAGTGCTCCGAAAATCCCGATGGAGAGTGCCACTACTTGTCTAGTTGAGACCTTTGTACCTAAAATAGTTATGGACATAAGATATGTAAAAATTGGTGCAAGAGATGTCACCATAGTTCCGCCATATCCAGCTGCTCCATGAGATAGTCCTGCAAAAAAAAGGTAGTTAAAAAGAGAGGTCAAAAGCCCAGCCATTAACATGTAGATAAATCCAACTCTATCTGATTTGAGTGGACTCTTAAGATACCAGATAACAGGCAAAAGAGTTATAAACGAGATAGCGTAACGCCAAAATGCTGCAACTTCCGCATGAGAATGCTCTGCTGCAACCTTCCCAGCCGTCCAAGCAACACCCCAAAAAAGCATAGCAACTATCATAAGTATAAAGTAGCGTGTCTGATTTTTCGTGCTGCTCATCTTTTTTGCTCTTAGTTTTTATCGAATTATACAAGCTTATTTCTTGATACTGTCGCCTTATTTAAAACCGCTTCTATCTTTTATAAGTTTGCTTTTTAGTTTGATTCATAAAATACAACATCCTTATCTCTCTAATATCTGCATGTAAACAAAACAAGAGCAGAAACAATAATCTAATAGCACATATAGTAACAGTTTTATATATTTATACCATTAAATAATAAAATTCTTAAAATGTAACGCTAAATATAACATTTAAAAATTACTATTGAGTTTATGAATCAAACTAAAGTATTAATCATTGAAGATAACAGATTATCAGCTTTAAAAATAAAAAAATTACTCAAATCTAGCGGTTTTGAAGTATGTGGTATCGTATCTAACGCCAGTGATGCCATGGAAATTATTAAATTGTGCAGAGTGGATGGCATAATTATTGACATGGAAACTAAATTTAAGTTAAATGGCATTGAGATTGTCTCTTTTATTCATAAAACAGAGAACATACCAACTATTGTTGTAACAAAACACCATAATTATCAAATTTTAAAAGAGGCTTCAAAAATACACTTTATTGGTTACATTGTTAAACCTTACCTCGATTCACAACTCTTAAAAGAAGTTAAACTAATCTCAATTCGTTTAGGATTAATTACCCCCCCTCAAATGACATCATTGACATAGGAAACAATTATCACTACAGCAGATATGAAAAAAAACTATACCACTCAAACATACATGTAAAACTCACAAAACAAGAACTCTCTTTAGTTGAAATTCTGGTTCAAAATATCGGACAAATTGTTACTCTTGAGACTATTGAATTTATACTTTGGCACGACAAAGCAGTAACTGATGGCTCTCGCAGACAGTTGCTTTTTAGACTTAAGTCAAAAATGCAAGGAGTTACAATTGAAGTCATCAAAGGAGTTGGCTACAAACTTCACAAGCAGTAGCCATCCAAACCACATATTACAAAAATAGATATATTTTCACTTTCACAAATGACAAATAATTATATTACACAAAGTTACATCTTCTAAATTTTCTAGCATAATCAATCAATGTAACACTATTTATAACGCTAGATTTATAAAATATGGTGTTTTTAAAATAAAATCAAAAAGGATTAGAAAATGGCACTAACTACAGCGCAAAAAGAGACAATAATCATGAAAACTGCTTCGGCACTTTTCAACAAGGCATTTAGTCAAGAAACGTCAGCGAACTTCGTTACATTTTATGACAATAATGAAAACGATTTGGGGAAACTCTCAGATGCATTTATTGGTTCATCAGTATATGAAGCTCAGTATGCAAATGCTACTACAAAAGCAGACTTCGGTACTATTTTGATGGCAAAATACAACATGACTTATGGTGGCTCATCAGATGCTGATATGAAAATGACAGCTTTTGTTGACTACAGCTTTGCGCATGCAGCTGATTCAAACTCTCTTCGCACTATTCAAGCAGTAGATAAGTTTATCGTTGCAACACTTATCCCATCTATGACAGTAGATAATGTTTTTGAAAAGATGCATTCAGCTATTTCAAACAAAGCAGAAGTTGCTATAGCATTTAAAAACGATGCTTCAAGTGTAGGACAAGAGTTAAGTCTTGTTACTATTACAGATGATCACATAACAGTTGATACTGCAAAGGTATCTATAAACCCAACAGCTGCTACAACAGGTATTTTACTTGATGGCTACATCTCTGGCGGTACAGTATTTGCAGATGCAAATGGTGATGGCATCTGGAACGCAGGCGAAGCAAAAGCAACAACAGATGCAAATGGTAACTTTACTCTCATAGGTGCAAAAGGAACTATAGTAGGTTCAGGTGGTACTGATATCTCTACAGGTTTAGCTTTTACGGGTACATTTAGCGCTCCATCAGGTTCTACAACTATCTCACCTCTTACAACACTCATAAATGAAGTTATGAAATCTTCAGGTACAACAGCCTCAGCTGCTGCAGCAACAGTTGCAAATGCATTAGGATTAAGCTCAACTACAAACCTAATGACATTTGACCCAATCACAGCAGCGTCAAGCTCTACTCTTAGTGCAGCAGAAAAAGCAGCGGCAATCAACATCCAATCAGCTGCCGTTCAAGTAAACAACATGATTGCTCAATCAGCTGCTATGTTAAATGGTGCAGGTGCAGGAAGTATAGCTAGTGGTTCAACCGCAGCTTCAAAAGCTTTAGCAGATATGATAGTCTCAAGCGCAGCAACTGCTACAAAAACTCTCGACCTCTCTTCAGCCGCAACTATTGAGTCTTTCTTAAATGCCTCAGCTACAAAAGCAGGAGCTACTGTAGAGCAAGTTGCAAAAGTATCAGCAGTTGCTTCAAGCGTTGCTACTTCAACAGCAAACATAAACACAGCTATGCAAACAGCAGTAACAGGCGCAGCAGTTGGAACAAGTGCAACAGACATATTTGCCTCTCTAGCTAAAACTCAAGTAGCAGCAAATGATATTGCAGCATTAACTACTACAGCAGCATCTTCTGGAAGTACAACTGCATTGGTAGCGGGTTCTAGTACTGCTGCTATAAATAGTGCGGCGGCTGCGGCTGTTATTACTCCAGTTGTTACTCCGCCTGCGAGTGGTGGTGGTAGTTCTACGCCTGCAACTACATTTACAGCAACAGAAGATGATAGCACACATGTAGTAACTTTTGGTGGAACTGCAACAGGTGATATTTCTGTTGCTTGGGCAGGTACTGTTGGTGATTCATTAGCGACTTTTACAAGAGGTGGCAAAACTGCAACAGCAGATATCACCACTACTGATAAGATTACATTAGTTAGCGGACAGACACTAGCAGATACTGCAGCTGATTTGGCAGGACTAACCATCGACGGTACAGGTACGGTAAATGTAACGGCACTTGAAGATACTTTAGATGCAGATTTAAGCGGGATTGCGGCTACTACTGTTACGGCAGCAATGACAGGCTTGGTAGGTGAAGGTTCAGTACCGCAATTCACAGGAAATTTAGGAAATGCGGCACTGACTTTAACTGGTTTTGCAGATTTTTTAAATAGCTCTCCAACGATTGGTGTTGATGCTTCCTTTGTAGTTAATGCAAGCTCTTATATCATGCTTAGTGCGGCAAATGCAAGTGCTAAAACGATTACAGGTAGTGGCTCTCTTTCAGTATTTGCACTTGCAAGTGATACAAATACTGCAGGTTTTGCTTCTTCTTTAACAGTGACTGATATTGTTACTGCTTCTGCAGATGTATCTGCATTTACAAACCTATCAACTATTGATGGATTCAATGTTCATTCAGAACAGACACTAACAATTACAGCCGCTCAAGCAGCGAGCAAATCTATTTTAGGTTCAGGAAATGTAACAGTAAAAGACCTAGCCGTAGATACAGACCTTTCAACTATTACTGCTAGCGGTACTTTATCGGCAACAGTTACAGAAACGCTCGATCTAACAGAGGCTAATCTTAGCGGACTCGATGCTTTAACAATTTCTGATGAAGCAGGCACTGCGATTACAGTTACAATAACCCCTGCGCAATACGCAGCATTAGTCGGAAAAGTCATACTGGGTGCGAATGATACACTGGTTTCTACAGATACAACAATCCCGACTTCGACTATTACTTCGGCTGCATTTGATGAAAACACAGGCACACTGACTATCACGGGTACAAATTTCGATACTATTTTAGAAACTACGGAAGACGCTGCTACGGATGTTAAAGCGAGACTAGACTGGAGCAAACTGAGCTGGGATATCAACGGCGACGACGGCTCTACGGCAAATGTAAGTTTTGAAGTGGGCGATATCAGTTCAGTAAAAGTTACAGATGCTACTACACTCACTATCACGCTGACAAATACAAAAACAGCGGCACTCATAGCTACAGCAGGATATGGAGCTACGGGCAATGCTGATACACTCGATGTATCAACAGGATTTATCAGAGACATGTCACACAACGCGGCAACCACAGATGCCGCAGCAACTGATGCTATCGCGATTACGGCGGATAATACAGCTCCGACTATAGCAAGCGTAACTGTAGCAGACGGTACTTATAAGATTGGTGACACGGTGGCAGTAACTGTAACGGCAGGAAGTAGCGAAACGGGACTCACTCTGGCAGGAACATTCAACGGACAAACATTGAGTGCAATCACGGATAATGAAGATGGAACTTATACGGGTACATATACCGTGGTTTCTGGCGATACAGGCATTGCGGATGAAGGAAGTGTGACAACAAGTATTACATTGACCGACGCAGCGAGCAATATAAGTACAGCAACTACAAGCGTAACGCTATCGGGAGAGAGCATCGATGCTACCGCTCCGACAGCACCAACAGCCGTAACACTAACCACAGTAGGTGGAACATTAGTTGAAAATACCTTGAACGGTACAAATACTAACTTAACGGCATCTGCGACTATTACCGCAGGAGAGGCTACGGGAGGCTCTGCCGTGCTAAAAGTAGATGGCACAACCATTGCGACCGACAGCACGATTGCAGCTGAAGATACGACAGTGAGTTTTGACCTTGAAAAAACTACGGCAGAAGAACTCCAAGCAGCAGTTGCAGCAGGCGGTACGGTTACGGTAGAGGCGATAGACGCGGCAGGAAATGCTACGGCAAGCACAGAGAGTAATCCGACACTTACGGTTGATTATACGGCTCCAGTCGTTAGTAGCGTTGCCATCACAAGTGCGACAGGACATCATGCTACTAATGGTACAATTAATGGCGGCAGTTTGATTACAGTTACTGTAACTTTTGATGAAGCAGTAACAATAACAGGTACTCCTCAACTTGGTTTAGCTGTTGGTGGTGATACGGTTCAAGCATCGTATCTTTCAGGAACGGGTACAACTGAGATAGTGTTTAAAACTACAGATTATTTATTTAATAAAAATGATGCAGATGGTGTTGCTATTGCACAGAATGCTTTGTCATTGAATAGCGGTACAATTAAAGATGCAGCAGGAAATGATGCAACAATAACACATGTTGCTGTTGCCGATAACAGTGCTTATAAACTTGACGGCACTGTACCGACGGCTTCTAATTTTACAGTTACTTCAACGACAGTGGGTGCAACTTTAAATGAAATTGGCGAACTTGTTGTTTTTGATACTTCAGGCAGTAAAATCGACAATATTAGTAGTGTTGTTGGCTTAGCAGCAGGCACTCCAGGCACTGTTACTGTAGCTGCTCAAAGTAACATTACTAATGCAAGTTTTCAACCTATGGATGCCGCTGGTAATGGTTCAGTTGAAAATGTCAGCATGATTTTAGGTACAACAGAAATCGATGCGATTTCAGAAGCATCGTTTGGACAATTCATCTTTGGTTTTGCAGGGGCAGATGCTTTTACACTCAAAGCTGGCAACGATGGTACAGCATTGACTCAAATCGCTGATTATGCAGTGAATACAACAGGAGAAAGCATTGCCTTTGGCAGTACGGCAGCTGTTTGGACTACAGCAGTTGAGACTTGGACAATCGACAACGGTGTGGCTACAAAAACTGGTGCAACCGTTTCAGACTTCTACACAGCATTTGTTACAGCTACAGGAGCTGCTGGTGAGGTAGTTGCATTCGTAGATGGCGGCAATACCTATCTTTTCGGTGAAGGTGCTGGAACTGATGATGCTGATAATACTGCAGTTGTACTTGTAGGTGTTGAAGCTACTGCAGTTGCTATAACTGCAGCTGCAGGTACAGTTTTAATAGCTTAAGAACATGAACTTTAAAGATTTTATAAAAAAGGAAAGGGGGTGTCAGGCACCATTTTGTTCCATTTTGATACTTTTCTTAGTTTTTTCTTAAATGCTTAAACACCTCAAAGCCTCACTTTCTCTTAGGAGTTGGTGGGACTTTTTTGCTTCTACTTTACATAATCATCATTCTCTTGAGGTAAATTTCTTCTTTTTTATTTTATTTCTATTCTTTTTTATATTTTGACATAATCTCTATATGACATTACAAGAACGAAAAGATAAAGCCGATATAATTGCTAAGAAGAGTGACATCATCTATAAAAAAATGGTTGTACTGTTAGCTTCTGCTGGAGCTATTGGTAGTTATGGCTTAAATCAGATAGGATTTGAAAAGTACTTTCTAATGTTTTTATTTGGAATATTAGTAGTAGGTTTAATGTTCAACTATTTTTCCATTAATAAAGCAAAAAGACAGATTGAGGAGTTAGAAAATGAGTAGTGGAATATTATTAGGTGTTACAATTATTATAGCAACGGTTATAGCCTATGCTGCATATAAAAACCACTGGAAGATAGCAGACTACTTCTAAGAGAAAAGGGGTGACAGGCACCATTTTATGTACAAGGGCATAAACAAAAACTTATAGGAGCATGGAATGAATACTTCAATTACAAGAGTTGATTTCGGTGATAAAATTTATATATATTTAAAAAGTAATGATATTTTAACTATTCCTTATAGTTATACTAAAAAAATTCAATATGCAAAAATAAAGAAAAAGGTGTCTGGCACCTTTTTGCTATCAACAACCATAAACCTAAAAAGTGCTATAATTTTTAACAAACTTTAAAGGATATCAAAATGCAATTAACTATTGATATTAGGGATTCCGCTATTGATAAAATCATGTATATCTTAGATAATCTCAAAGCAGATGTAAAAATCATAAAAAAAGTTGATACAAATTCTTTAGATATCGAAACTGTTTCAAAAGATGATTCGGACTATCAAATTATTTTAAACGCTAGAGATGATAGAAAAAATAACCCAAAAAATTATGGTAGTTTAAATGATATAAAATGGGATTAGTTTAGTGTACAAAATAATTCTTCATAAAAAAGTTATTAAATTTATCAACAGTAGAAATCCAAAAGACAAGCAAAAAATTAAAGAAAAATTTGAGCTTTTACAAAATAACCCTTATCCGTCAAACTATAATATAGATGTCAAAAAGATGCGAAATGCCAATGGATTTAGATTAAGAATCAGCGATTATAGATTTTTATATGATGTTGTCGAAGATGAATTGATAATATATATGGAAAACGGTGATAACAGAGGCGATATATATTAAAAATGGAAATAAGGAAATAGGTGCGAACACCATTAGCACCAAAAAGACTACTACTATGTTGAACTTCAAAAGATTCCTTTCCTCTGAATTCTTGCCCACCTCATCCTTTGCCGAAAAAAAAAGCAAAAAAAAAGGGCTAAAGCCGAAGCTCTAACCCTTATTCAAAGTAGTCTGATAGTTAGTCAGACAGGATATCTTTTGTCGTTCAAACAATAAAAAATCATATCATAAAAAACTAACTTTTTAATATCCTTCCAAAAACACAAAAACATAGGAGTCAGTCGCCACCTTTTTGTCTTAGTTTTTCATTAAACTGTTTTTTTAATTCTATTTATAAATATCTTTACGATGCCCAATTTTGATGACGATTATAACTACTTCATCATCCTTTATCTCATAAATTACCCTATAATCAGCAACTAGTAAGCGATAATAATGGGAGAGATTTTCTACAAGCTTTGTTTTAATGACTTCTATAATTTTCTTTTGCCACAACTTATCAATTTGTTTTAAATCTTTAATAACTTTATCATCAATCAAGAGTTTATAACTCAAGCGCTCTCTCCAACTCCTCAAGAGTTATAAGATTTCTATCTTCTGCATTTGAGCGTTTTTGCACTTCATAATACTCTTGCGTATCATCAAGATAATTTCTCAAAGCTTCTTTAACAAAAAACTCTTTGGTCGTTTGAAAAGGGGTGACAGGCACCATTTTATGTACAAGGGCATAAACAAAAACTTATAGGAGCATGGAATGAATACTTCAATTACAAGAGTTGATTTCGGTGATAAAATTTATATATATTTAAAAAGTAATGATATTTTAACTATTCCTTATAGTTATACTAAAAAAATTCAATATGCAAAAAAAGAGCAGCTTTTAAACTACCGTATAATTGGTGGTGGGATTGGAGTGCATTTTGAAGAAATAGATGAAGATATTTCACTTAACGGTATTATCACATATAAAATCAATCACGAACTAAAAGCTTCTTGAACATTGAGCCAAAACAAGGGGGATGTCAGGCACCATTTTGTATTGAACATTTATATAATAATGGGGTCAGACCCTATTATGTAACATAGGGTGTCAAGTACCATTACAGGAAGAAAACTCACTTTTTTCTTAAATTTTGTTTATTGAGGGAAAGACTATATGTTAATTTTTTTAGTTTGCAGTGTCAGCTTTCATCATCATGGAATATATCTCTCTCATTAAAATCAATGTATTTATAAATTGCTAATATGGTTATATTCTCTTTGTTTATTTTATAAATAACTTTATATCCCAACACCACATAGTCCCTTATATGATGCATATTCATAGTTGCATTGATTTTACCGATGTATGGGTAAGTTACTAATATTTCTATTTTATTTTTGATTTTGGATAGATATTGAATAGCGGTTTTTTTATTGTCTAATGAGATAAACTTTTTAATGTTTTGCAACTGCTCATAAGATTCTTTTGAATAAACAATTTTCATTATTTTAGTAATTCACCCCATAACTCATCATGCTCCATTGTTTCACCGTTTTGCTCTTGATTAAGAGCTTTTAAAATCATCATCTGTTCTTTATTATAGGTAAGATTGTCAATTATTTCAATCTCTTCACCTTTTTGTGAAATTTGATTAAGCATACTCATAACAACCTCAATGGTCTTATCTTCTGCTCTTAAATGAAGTGTTTGCATTTTAGGTTTCCCCTTGTTTATGGAGTTTAAATTTTCTTAATTGTACCTAAAATTCATAAACAAGAACTACACTAACTACACCCCTGTGAATGAATCTCCACTTTTTTCTAGTCCCCAAGTGCAACTTGGGAGTGAGGAAATTGCTTCATTTTAAACTACTTCTAAATTACAAATTTTAACTATAATACATCTACTAATCAAAAGGGAATTTATACATGTTAGACGCAACTCAAAGAAAAGATATAAAAAGTGGTCAAAGTGTAGCTATCGTTTTAAAGCAAGATCAGCGCAGCGGAATTTTAACACATGGCATAGTCAGGGATATTTTGACAAAATCACCAAACCACCATCACGGCATAAAAGTTCGTTTGATGAGTGGTGAAGTCGGACGAGTTAAAGAGATAAACTAAGGTTTAATTTCAAACCTGCTATTGGCACACTTTTTTATTTGTAATATCTTCCTACACATTTGATAATATTAATCCTAATGACTGCAGTTCCCTCTATCATCTTTGGGGGCATTTCTTTATCCAGCAGATGTGGGGTGAATTTTTTTACTATTTGAGAAAGTGCTTTTTGTTTTTCATAAAAATCATCCACAATAGAAGCATATCCTTGGATAATAATACTGTTGAATTCAGTATTAACATCACATGGATTTTCAACTCCTTCATATAATAACGAAAGCATCTCATCTACCTCAAAACATACATTTTGATTATATTTTATATTATCTACTTTCTCACCCATTGGCAATCCGTGCATATAGATTTTATTGTCAAAATATACAAAGTGCATAGGCACAATATATGGAAAACCATCCTTCGAAAAAGTCCCCATTCTTCCAACTTCAGCACGATGCAATAACTCTAAAATTTGCTCTTGAGTCAAAAGATGAGTTTTTGTTCTATGTCTCATTTCTACCCCCCCCCTTTTTTTTGTTGACAGTATAATGTAACCCGTAAGCTAAAAACAACCCGAAAATTGCTTTTTTACTTTTTGTAATAACAAACTTAGATTTTTATCACATGTATAAAATATATAAAATGATACCTTTTACTTAAGGTCTAATTGAGATAGATTGTGATTAAATTAAACAAGGTTGTTTATAAACTTAACCTTATAATAAAATATATAAGAAAGATAAGGTTTTTTAATGATATATGATTTTTCTGCACTATTCAAAGATGATACAGAAGCAATTTTGGATGAATTTTTAGATAAATGTACTACATGTATAGAGGTAGATAGTGAGCATAGCGTCTCTATGTCTGTATTTTCAAACCACTATAGAGCTATTTTAAATACCTTTGAGAGCAATTTTGAAGAGGAGTATATTTTGGATCTTTTTGAAAAAGTTGCCAAATATGAGAGCTCTTTTAAAACACCCTATATTGTCATCATGAACGAGCTCTTTTCCCTCAAACATATCTTGTTGGCTAAAATTGCGCAGGGTGGAGAGCATCTCTATATCTCCCAAATGTTAATGTTATTTAAAAATATAAGCAACAGAGTGGCGAAAGTATATTTAGACGAATATATAGATTTAGTTCTCTCACTAAATAACCTAAGAAGGATTTCCATATCTGATTTGGTAGAGAAAAAAACGATTAGATTTTATGAGGACCATCTTGCTTGGCTTACAAAGTTGGCGCAATCCATAAAAGAGAAAAATCTAGATATCTTTCCAGAGCTTGAAGCAACAGATTGTAGTTTTGGAAAATGGCTTCATAATGATGGAAAAAACACAATTCATAACAACTCAAAATATAGTGCCATCAATACCCTGCATAACAACCTTCATCGCTTTGCACAAAAAATTTTTATGCGTATGCATACCCAAGAGCATGACATTCTAATTACATACCTTGAGAAGTGTGAACTCATATCGCTGAGCATCGGCACTGAACTTGCCATGATAGACAACGTCCTTATGAATCAACAAATCACAAAAGATTCACTCACAAGCGCACTAAATAGAAACAGCTTGAAAAATATCTTTGAGAGTCAGTATGAACTCTCATTTGCAACGGGCAACCATTTTATTTTGGCTATGTGTGACTTAGATTTTTTCAAAAATATCAACGACACATACGGACATGTTGCAGGAGATAAAATTCTAATAAATTTTGTAAAAATAGTAAAGAAAAACATCAGAAATTCCGACATTATCATAAGATATGGCGGTGAAGAGTTCATAATAATTCTCCCAGCTGTTGACAAAGAAAAAGGGTGCCAAGTTTTAGAAAAAATTCGTAAAGATTTTCAAGAAAGCAAGTTGCATTTTGAAGGTAAAGAGATTCAAGCAACTCTTAGCGTAGGCACAATGGAAATAAAACCAGAGTATCACTACAAAAAGAGTTTTCTTGATGAGTACATTATGCAAGTTGACCAGAAACTATATCTTGCAAAGCGAAACGGAAGAAACAGAGTAGAATCATGTTAGCTAAAATCTCTGCTTTTATCGTGATAACAAAATTAACCAACCGCTGAAGCGGAGCAAAGCAAAGTGGTGTCAGTCACCACTTTTTTTAAAAATTGACATCTGTTGTTAAGTTCTTTATCTGATCTAGTATTGCTTCTGGTTCGTTGAATTTAATAGCTATTGGAGAGATGTTTTTTCCATGTTGAAGCACTAAAGATGGAAATCCTCTCACGTTAAGTGCTATTTTTAAATTCATTTTTTCACTAAAATTTTTAACTGTTACATCTGAGTAAAGGTCATTTTTAAATTTTTCTATATTTAGTTCTAACTCTTTAGCCACATTAAGGAGCATATCTTCATCACTGGGATTCATAGCTCTTAGATAATAGGCAGTTTGTATAGCCTCAATCATCTCCTCTTCTTTGCCTTGATTTTTTGCAGCTAAAGTTGCTTGACAAGCCAGATAAGTGGAGAGTTTAGGCGTGCATTTTATCCAAAAATCATGATTGAATTTAGTTCCTACAACCTTCTCAATCTGATACCAAATCGCTTGAATTTTATCTCTAAATCCTTGCTCCATAGGCTCATCACTATGAGGTGCCAAACCACCAGCAACATACACAACTTCAACATTTGAAGGCAAACCTTTTTTAACTTTTTTAAAAGTATCTCTAAAAGCGTAGCACCAAGAGCACATAGGGTCATAAACATAGTATAAAGTATGAGTCATAATTAAGCACCTCCTATATTTTACTCGATTATATAGTAGTAGGCTTTATTATAAGTTAATATTTAATTTGATGTTCTGTAGCTTCTTTAGTCCTAAAGTTCCATTTGTGGATACTTGCATTTGATATTACGCACTAAAACTAAGATAGACTCTTTTTTTGTATCGGAACTATATTTGCTTCTTATTTTTACTTAAAAATATAGAGGAGCTATCATGGATGTAGGAACTACTTATCTAAACAATACAAATATGACACAGAGCTTTCAAACAAAAGAAAACAGGGGCTCTAAAGTTGATTCTGAGCAAAAATTTGAAATTCCATATACACGAGAAGAGGAAAAAGAGACTAAAGAGTCGCAAATGGATGGCGCTCTTGCAGATTTTCTAAAAAAACTTCGTGAAAAAGGTGCTGCAAAATTTTTAGCAGATTTAAATAAAGAAAAAATAGAAGCACTTGTTCAAGAGTATAAACAAAAGCTCATAGACAATATGGGTGACTCTCCTGAGGCTTTGCAAGATATAGCAAAACTAGTAGAGGCTTTTAAGGCGAAACTTGTAGAAGAGATGAAAGAGAAGATGGAAGATGAGATAAAAACTGCCAAATACAGACTTAACGGAAATACTCTCTTAGAGACTCATCTAAATTCGCAAAAGAGAGCTACACCGCTAGAAGAGTTGCTAAAGTTATAGTTCAACAAATTAAATCCGATTTAGATACTATGATATAATTGCATGACATGTAATACAAAGGAGACAAAATGCTTTCAATACGACTTGAAAATAGCATGGAAGCGCAGTTAAATGCACTTGCAGAAGCAACAAAACGACCAAAGAGTTTTTTTGTTAAAGAGGCTTTGAGAAACTATCTTGATGATATGCAGGAGTATTATGAAGTGCAAAAACGCTCAAACGCAGAGGATAGAAACCTTATAACACTTGAGGAGCTAGAGAGAGCGCTTGAGTTATAAACTCTTGATTGATGACAAAGTCATTAAAGATTTAAAACAAATTGATAAGTTGTGGCAAAAGAAAATTATAGAAGTCATTAAAACAAAGCTTGTAGAAAATCCACATCTTGGGAAACCTCTCGTAGGTAATCTCTCCCCTTATTATCGTTTACGAGTTTTTGATTACAGGGTTATTTATGAAATAAATGATGATGAAGTAGTTGTAATTGTCATTAAAATTGGGCATCGTAAAGATATTTATAAATAGAATTTTAAGAAAAGATGCATTAAGTTTAGGTTAGCCGAAAAAGAAGCTTCCCGTTTTTCCTGCAAGTTGATAATCGTCATGTTTCTCTAAAGTCATTATTTCTTTTACCGCTCCCGACATGATAAAACTCATAAACCCCGAGAGCAAAAGGGATTGAACCTGATGAAGATATTTTACTGAAATCATTTTTTTCTATACCCTCTGTTACTCACTCCTTGTCCTGCATAGTTTTTCTTAAAACATGCCTGACAGATTCCATAAGGGGAGTTTGGCGGAAGAGGTGCGCTACACATTCTGCACTTGGTGGCGAGTTGGCTCTGTTGGAGAGTATTTTCTATAAACTTATTTAGCACTCCTCTTGAAGCTCTTGCTCTGTTGGCATCGATAAAAAAGTCGCTAAATCTGTAACTCAGCCAGAGATAGAGTGAAATTTCTTTTACCATATCCTCAGCGCGGAGTAACTCATCTGTTGTTTGCGCATACGCACCGCTTAGCACTGGTGCGACATAAGCAACAGGCATATTTTTTTCTAGTGTGTTTAGATAACTCTCAAAAGCGCTTACTATATATGGCGATTTTAAGGTCATAGGCGCACAAGCAAGGTGGTATTTTGTAACTAAATCCAAATTATAGGTATCTACAAGAGTTGAGATTTCTAACATGTCATCCAAATTTGTTGCCACGAATGGACCGTCAAACTCCATATTTTTTACAAAAAACTTTAAAATCTCATGCAGTGATTTCTCTTCTAGAATAGTTCCGACAAGTTTGATGTGGTCTAAGTTTGCCATCACTCTAAAAGGTATGGTTATACTCTTTGCCTCTTTGTTAAAGTTTTTCTTTATGATGTTTAAGACGTCGCCGCTAAGCGCCCCAACATAGCCCTTTTCATGGAGCCCATATCTTCCCGCACGACCAGAAATCTGATGTATTTCACTTGGTATAAGCGTTCTGTCATTTACTCCATCAAACTTCTCTGCTTTTGAAAAAAGTATGGTTTTTATAGGTAGATTCATACCCATTGCAATAGCGTCCGTTGCGACAAGAACCTGTGTCTCGCCTGAGCGAAATCTTCTTGCTTCCTCACGTCTAACCTCTGGGGAGAGGTTGCCATAAACAACGCTTACGCTAAAGTGTTTTGAAAAAACTTGCTTGAGTTTTAAGACATCTTTTCTGCTAAAAGCTATTATCGCTGTATTTGCTTCTACATCTTTCTCATGCGTTGGAGAGTCTAAGAGAATAAGAGGATTTTTTCTCTCAAACTCTATGATTTCAAGCTCTTCCCCTAGATACTCTGCTAGTGCTATAATTGCCTCTTTTGCGTTTATGGAACCTGTCATGATAATCTCTTTTGCTGGTGCGCCAATGATAGCATTTGCCCATGCCCAGCCACGGTCTCTATCATCTAGCATCTGCACCTCATCGATTACACAAACGTCCACATCAACATCAAAATTTACCATCTCAATAGTTGAGCTTATGTGCGTTGCATCTTCATCAACTATCTGCTCTTCTCCAGTTATCAAAGATGCGCTTATACCATCATCTCTCAAATCCTCATAACCCTCTAGTGCTAAGAGTCTAAGCGGAGCAAGGTAGTAGCCAGTATCTGCGCTCTTTAGTTTCTGCATAGCTTGATATGTTTTACCGCTGTTTGTAGGTCCTATGTGAAGAGTCAATTTTCTTCGCATATCTCTTGCAAGTGGAAAAAGATTTTTAAACTCTCTTATAGTTCTCGCTAAGAGCTCATATCTCTGCTTTTTGGCTATCTCTTCTGAAATTGAGTAGATAAATCTCTTTACACTTTTTCTAGCTATCTTTGGCGATAGATTGAGTGAAGCACTTAGAAGCTCTAAGAGTACATCATAAACCTTGTCATAAAGCACTTCATTACTAAGGTGTAAAAGCGTGGCGTAAGATCTGCACTCATCAACCAAAGAGGTTAAGTCATTTAAAAAATGCTCTTCATGCTCTTTTTTAAACTCCTCTATTGTGGCGCTAAAATCTACATTTTCGCCCTTCCAAATATCTTCTAGCAGAGAGTTTAACTCTATATGTACTTCAAGAGTGTATAGTTGTTCCCTATTTGAGTGTGGCAGTTTTACGCTTTGAGGTAGCAAAACAAGCAACTCTTCATCACTTATATCTATCTCTACTTCCCCAAGCGCTCCATTAACAACACTATGAATAACGCTCTCTTTTAGCATAGGATAAGAGAGTTTGCTCTTTGGCGGTACAACTCTTAGCGCATGTAAAATCTCTTTTTGGCTTAGATGTGGATGCGGGTCTTTGAGGTTTTTTATGAAACTATCTATCTCTTGCTGTTTTTTAAGCGTTGAGAGCTCTTTTGCTTTTTCTATCTCGTTTGATAACTCATCTTCATCGCCATCTCTTAGATGCTCATACTCAAATGTTTTTGTGTTGAGAGTTAATATTTTATGAAAATTTTGCCCAAAGAGTGCGTACTTTAAAGAGGCGTTAAACTCTATGGAGTCATCTATATCAAAAACGCCATCAACTCTCTTTTGGAGGCGCTCTTTTTTAAAACTAAAGCGAATATGAGAGAGCTTTGACTCCATCTTCTCGATTGTTATTTTTTTGCTTCTAACATCACTAAAGGCTTCATGGAGGGCTTTGGCCTCTTGCTCAATAACATTTAACTCAGATATAAGAGACTCTATCTTCTCATTTCTCTCTAAACTCGGCTCGACTCTGCTTGTTGCTTTATAGACTGTGCCATTGTGCGCAAAGAAGTTAAAAATATCTACTCTAATATCACTATCTGCTTCACTCCAGAGCACTCTTGCCATCTTTAGAAGCATATCTTGACTTTTTTCTATATCATAAATTCCAAGATAGTTAAAAAGTTCGCTTAGTGTTTGCGTACTTACTCTTGCAACACCAACATCAAAAGGGTCATCATCAAAATATTTCTTGATTTTTTGGTTTATTTTAGAGTTTTTCTTATTTTTCTTTGCCATTAAAGCGGCTCCATGTCAGGATAATATCTCTATGAGTCACTATTGAAAATATCTCTTGTATAAACTTTCTCTTTTATATCCATGATGTTTTCGTTTAATCTGTTTGCCACCACAACATCACTTATTGCCTTAAACTCATCTAAATCTTTGATAACTCTTGAGTTGAAAAACTCACTCTCTTCAAGCACTGGTTCATATATAACAACCTCTATACCTTTGGCCTTTATACGCTTCATAATCCCTTGAATAGCACTGCTTCTAAAATTATCGCTTCCGCTCTTCATCACAAGTCTATATACACCCACTATCTTAGGTTTTTTCGCCAAAATGCTATCTGCTATAAAATCTTTTCTTGTGCTGTTTGATTTTACAATTGCCTCTATCATATTTGAGGGTACGTTTGAGTAGTTTGCCAAGAGCTGTTTTGTATCTTTTGGAAGACAATACCCGCCATATCCAAAAGAGGGATTGTTGTAGTGCGTACCGATTCTAGGGTCTAGTCCAACGCCCTCTATAATCTGTTTGGTATCAAGACCATGTGATTGTGCATAAGAGTCAAGCTCATTAAAATAGGCTACTCTCATGGCGAGATAGGTGTTTGCAAATAGTTTTATCGCCTCAGCTTCTGTTGAGTCCGTAAAGAGAATAGGTATATCTTTTTTGATTGCACCTTGCGCTAAGAGTTCTGCAAAAATTTTAGCTCTCTGGCTCTGTTCGCCAACTATGATGCGGCTAGGATAAAGATTATCATGGAGGGCTAATCCTTCTCTTAAAAACTCAGGAGAAAAGATGATATTTTGGGTTTTAAATTTCTCCTTTAGGCTATTTACATATCCAACTGGAACGGTTGATTTTATGACCATAACAGCATCTGGATTTATACTCAAAACATCAGCAATTACATACTCAATAGATTTTGTGTTAAAGTAATTTGTCTGCGTATCATAATCGGTAGGCGTTGCGATGATGACATAAGTAGCGCCAATGTATGCTTCTTGTTTATCTAGTGTCGCTCTAAAATTTAAATCATCACGCACTAGATACTCTTCTATCTCTTTATCTTCAATGGGAGAGATTTTTTTATTTAGCATTTCAACTTTTTGAGGGATGATATCAAGAGCAACGACTTCATTGTGTTGAGATAAAAGAATCCCATTACTTAAGCCCACATATCCTGTTCCTGCTATCGCTATTTTCATCTTTTGTGCCCTTTTATAATATTTCTTATTCTATAAAATTTCTACTTTAAAGCGACTTACAAAGGCGTATCTTAGCCTTTTAGCGCTAAAATATTTTTATAAAAATTTATTATAAAAAGGTTTTAAAATGGTGGCTTATTTTAAAGATGCGCAGAGTGATATTTTGGCATACAGAGAAAAACTTCAAAAAAACAATATGGTTATAGATAAAACAAATCTTCTTTTTTTAAATCTTATTTTGGATATTTTGGACTATTTAGGTACAGAAGATGGTGATAAACTTGATGAACTTTGTGAGTACAATGTTTTGACAATGAGAGGAGAGTTTGATGAAGTTATCAAAAATGATGCAATAAATGAGAAAGCCCAAGCCGTTTTACTTACATTTTTTCTACGCATTGCCAAAGAGATGGAGATAAAATATAAAGTCATAGAAAACGAACATCTAAAAAAACTCTACTCTCTTGTAACATCAAAAGATTTTAAATACCCAACCTATATAAAAAGTCAAAAATATTTTGCTCTTGAGAATATGCCTGATAATATCAAAAGAATGCTCTACATGAAGTAGATAGGATTATATTATCCTATCACTTCCGCCATCTATTGCAACTTGAGCACCTGTTGTTTTTGCAAAAGGTTTTCCTGCCATTGCGCAGACAAGTTCTGCTACATCGTTTGAGCAAATTTCAGTCTTTAAAACATTGTTTGTTTTATACTCTTCAACACTCATTTTGTAAGCTTTTGCACGATTTGCCAAAACCTCATCACTCCAGATAGCTGTATCAAAAACTGCATGTGGATGGAGTGTATTTACTCTTACTCCAAACTCTCCAAGCTCTAACGCAGCAATACGTGCGAGTTGAGTCTGTCCTGCTTTTGCAACTGAGTAAGCAGCCGCACCTTTACCAGGAGCTGGAAAATTCTTAGAAGCCACCATAACTATACAAGGCTCAACTCCTAACTTTAAAAATGGTGCGCTATATTTTAGAAGCTTTTGGTGTGAGGTAAGATTTATATCCATACTTCTTTGCCAATTTTCATCACTTAACTCATCAAGATTTTGGCTCGGTGTGAAAATTCCAGCGTTACTTACAACTATGTCTATTCCGCCAAAACTTTTAACAGTTTTTGAGATTGCGCTTTGGATGTCATCACTGCATGTAAGGTCACATCTAATACCTATCGCATCGGCTCTGTTAAAGATTCTCTCAACATCTGGATTTATATCAAGAGCAACAACTGCCGCACCTCTCGCATTTAACATCTTAGCAATTGCTAGACCTATACCACTTGCCCCTCCAGTTACAAGAGCTATTTTTCCACTAAACTCAGATGCTTTTGCTCCGCTTTTTAGTTTTGCTTGTTCAAGAGACCAGTACCCTACTTCAAAGATTTTAGCAGGGCTTAGTGCTCTATATCCGCCAAGTTTCTCAGCCCTTAGTATTGCTTCATAAGTGTGCTCATTTATATCTTTGATAATATTTGCATCTTTTGCATTTTCCCCAAAACTAAGTGCTCCTCTGCCTCTTAAAATCGCATAATTTGGCGCAGGATTTAACATCGTCTCATCTGTTTTATTTGCTTCAAAATAGTCTCTATACGCTTTTACATAGTTTGCCAAATCACTCTTAAAATCATCTCCCAAAATAGATGGAATTCTCTTTGTTCGTATAACATGGTCTGGCGTTAGAGGTCCTTGAGTGGCAATTTTATCGATATTTTGTTTTGAGAAGTGAAGTGCTAAATCACTATCGTTAAAGATTGAGATAGTTGCTTTTCCCTTTAAACTAGAGACTTCCTTGCGAATTTTTGCAAGAGTAAGAGTCTCAATGTTAGCACTGCTTTTTTCTACATGTAGCTGTGCTCCATTGTCTTTTAGATACTTCTCTGCCATATCCACAAGCTCTATGGTTTTCTCATACGACTCTTTTGCCTCATTACTAAATGTAAATAGCCCATGATTCATAAGAACCATTCCCTCTAATTTGCTCCAGTCAACTTCTTTTGTCATCTCATAAACCAGTTTTGCAAGAACAAATCCAGGCATAATGTATGGGATAACCAAAACACTATCTCCATAAATCTCCCTGATTTTATCTTCACCACCCTCTGTATTTGTAATGGTTACAACTGCATCAGTGTGAGTGTGGTCAACAAACTTAAAAGGGATAATCGCATGCAGTATCGCTTCAACTGATGGGTTTGGTGCGGATGGATTTGTCATGGAGAGTCGTTGGTACTTTACCATATCTGTATCGCTTAACTCTTTTAACTCTGCCATTTTAAGAAGCATCTCCATTTTTACAGGAGCAAAACCCTCAGCTTCAATGGTTGCCAAATCCCATCCGCTTCCTTTTACATACAAAATCTCCTCTACCTCACCAAAAAGGTTTGTTGCAGTTGATTTTACAGAAGTATTTCCGCCACCATGCAGAACCAAAGAGCTATCTCGCCCAAGCAGTCTTGAGGTATAAACCCTCAAATCCAAGTCTGTTTTATAATTTTGCGCTTCTTTGTTATCCCATAAACTTTTCAATATCTTATCCTCTAAACTTTTCTTTTATTTCATCAAAATTTGCTCTGCAAACACCTTTGTTTGTTATAAGAGCGCTTATTAGCCTTGCTGGAGTTACATCAAAACCATAGTTTTTGGTAGGGGAGTCCTCTGGTGTAATTCGCACTCTGCGCAAAACTCCATCTTCATCCACTCCTCTTATAAACTTAACCTCATCGCCACTTCTCTCTTCAATTGGTATCTCTTTTACGCCATCTTTTATCTCAAAATCAAAAGTAGAAGCGGGGATTGCCACATAAAAAGGAACTCCGTTATCATGAGCTGCGAGTGCTTTTAGATAAGTTCCTATCTTGTTCGCCACATCTCCATTTGCACTTACTCTATCAGCCCCAACGATTACCATATCCACCTCGCCTCTTTGCATCAAAAGTCCGCCCATATTATCAGCTATGATAGTATGCTCTATCCCCTCTTTGGATA
Source organism: Sulfurimonas denitrificans DSM 1251 (assembly GCF_000012965.1). Classification (NCBI taxonomy): domain Bacteria; kingdom Pseudomonadati; phylum Campylobacterota; class Epsilonproteobacteria; order Campylobacterales; family Sulfurimonadaceae; genus Sulfurimonas; species Sulfurimonas denitrificans. The sequence goes on from NC_007575.1 coordinate 2,054,704, forward strand.
GTTCCCATGCAGTAAGTGAAGCGCCTTGATTCCTAGGGCGTGTCTCATCAACCCAAACATGAACATCAATTCCTCTTCTTTTTGCTTCATAGATTGGGGCTAGTGCTGTTCCCTCATCTATTACTGCCAACCAACCTGCATTACAGTGGGTTAAGATGTTTATGCGAGTTTTATTTTTTTGCTTTAGTATCTCTTCTATAATCTCACAGCCAAACTCAGCTATTTTTTGGCTCTCAAGCGCTTCAGCATCATTTAGTTCTATCGCAAAAGATCTTGCATCTTCAATTAAGTTTGCAGAGGCGCTTAAAAGCTCCATCATCTTATCCACAGCCCACATAAGGTTTATAGCAGTTGGACGAGACTCTCTAATAAGCAAGGCTTTTTCTTTAAGTAGCTCATAGTCTCCCTCAACCTCCATCGCTGCTATATAGATTCCAAAAGCCGCAACACTTCCTATAACTCCAGCCCCGCGAACTGTCATATTTTTTATAGCAGTTACAACTTCCTCAGTTGTAGTTAGATGCCTTGTATCATAGATAAAAGGAAGCAATCTTTGGTCAATTACCTCTAAACACTCATCAAAAAGATCATCATTTAGCCACAGCGCTTTGTAGTTACCTTGCATCTCTTAATATCTCCAATATCTCATCACAATTTTGTATAGTTTTATAATTCATCAAAAACTCCCTTGCTATCTTCAGCACCAAAGCCTCAGCCTCAGCTCTTAAGAGTTTATCGCTTATCCCTCTTATCTCTTCTACCCCAGCAACGCCATACACTCTTCGTGCTGCTTCACATCCAGCAAAACCGACACTATCACGAAATACATCTCTTATAAATTTCTTTTTATACGCTTCAAGTGCAGCCTTATCCATATATCCATCTACTAAGAGTGCAGAATTTTTGGACTCACTCCAAAAATCTAAAAACTTAGCTTGAAACTTTGCCAAAAACTCTTTTATGCTTAAAAGAATCCACTCTCTATACTCATCATCTCTGCTTACAACTGAGTGATAAACATAACTGCTAACAAAGTTTGCCAACAGTACACCTAAATCGAAACCAAAAGGTCCAACAAAAGCAAATTCAGGGTCAATGACACACGCTTCTTTCTCATTAATCATAATTGAACCAGTATGTAAATCTCCATGTAGAAGTGCATCATTTTGAGTCATAAACTTATATTTTAACTCTAAAATCCTCTCTTTAAGCTCCATATCCAAAAAAAGTCTTTTTGCATTTTCGTCATCTTCCATGTTGATATTAGTCTCATGCTCCATAAAAGCAAAGCTAAAAACCAAATCTTCACTTAGTTTGCATAACTCAACATTAGAGTTAAATCTATCAATAAGCGCTCTCTTCTCAGAGCTGCTTAAGTGCAAAGATGAAGTATAAAAAAGTGTTGCAGCCATAAAAGTAGATATCTGCTCACTAAATTTTTTATACTCTACTTTATCCAAAAGACCTTTTCTCATAATTACATGTGAGTCCAAATACTCCATGACTACCAAACTCATACTTTCACTTGAGTGATACACTTTTGGAATAAAACTAGGAAATATGGAATAAAATTTTTGCAACGCCCGTATCTCATAGTTCATTCTCTCTCTACTAAGAGCAAACTCTTCACCAACGCAACGCAGATATGGAACAGCCTGTTTTAAAATAAGAGCTTTTTGTGTATCTTTGAGCGAACTTATTTTATATACAAAATTTAAGTTCCCATCACCTATTTCATCGGCTTGCAGCTCATCTTCACCAAAGTAACTCATAACACTATTTACATCTAAGATATACTCTAAAACAGTTAACTTATCTAATTTTTTATAGTTCATAATCCCTCTTGTAATCAAAAATTTTCATATAAAATATTTTACATTTTAGAAAAATTGTAGCATAATTAGAGACGACATTTATCAGTTAAGGGGCTATTTATGGGATGGACATGTCAACATGATTATAATGGTTACTGTAAACTTATCAAAAAACCATGCGTTCCTGGCATGAAGGGTTGCATTCTAAAGAGTAGCGAGTACATCTTTAGCACAGGCTCTTATGAAGAGGACAAAAAAGCACAAGAGGCAAAAGAGCCTAAAGAGGAGATAGACTTCTGTGCATTAGCTAGGAGTAACTAATCCCAAAACTCAAGTGGGTTAGGATATGAAAAATCATATCCCAACTCGTCTATAATTTTTTTAGCCAAGACTCTGCGTTTTGAAAATCCTTCAAAAGCTCCTATTTCTTTGTTGTGTTTCTTACTATTTTTTTGATGAATTTCTAAGCGTGTAGGGTGATTTGGTGCAACAAGATTGTAAATCCCGCTATTTACTTCTACATGTAATATTTTATTTATGATTGCTATGACATCATCTCTGTGGATATAGTTTACAAATCCATCACTAAAAGCAGTAGCGCTCTTCCATACTCCGGCAACTCTATCGCTTCCCATCAAACCACCGAGTCTCAAAATAAGAACTCTCTTCCTTTGAGCCAAGAGCAAATCCTCTGCCTCTTTCATCAATGAGCCTTTTGTGATAAGAGCGCTCTCATCCACATCTTCATCAAACTCTCTATAAACCGAGATTGAACTCATTAAGATAATATCAGAAGCTGAATTTGTTAATGTTGCTATTTTTTGAACTGTATCTAAATAGTTCTCTTTTGTGTGAATAGCGATAATTACAATATCGCTTTGCCAAAAAGAGGAGTTATCAAGAGTGTTTTCTCGTGAAAAACACTCTACACTAAAACTCTTTTGTAGCTCTATAGAGAGAGGTTTTCCAAGCCAGCCACAGCCAAGGATACCTACACTTTTACTTTTGCTCATTTTTAGATTTATTTACGTTGTAGCTCTTTTTAATTACAACCATCTCATATATAGAAACTTCAGGCATCGATTCTTCAATTAGCTTATCAGTATCACTAAAAGCACCTTTCATCTTCTCTATCTCCTTATATCCAGCAGGCTTTACTTCGCTTGTCGCCAAACCAAAACTTCCTGCCCAAAAAATAAGCAGCATTAGCCAAATCGTTTTTTTAGACCCTGTATAAACACCAACAAAATGAAATGCCACACTTAAAAGCACAGCTATAATTAAAATAATACTCAAACTCATTTTACTAAACTCTCTCCTCTTGGTTTAATGTCAACTCCAGTTCCCTCAAACATTTTGCTACTTAATTTTTCTACACCCAACGTTCCAAGAAGCATCAACAAAGATATAGCCAGAAGAAAAAATAGCGCTAATGCGTATCTTTTAAAGGTCGCTTTCATTTGCTTTTGTTCTCATCAACATAAACATCTTCACTACCTATCCAATCTACACATCTTGAGCTATGAAAATCTCTCTCATACTCATCATGTTTAAATAGGTGATCTTCAAGTCTCCAGCCTAAGCTTTGAGATAGGAGTACTGATTTTGAGATTGTTCTGTGCATTTTGTTCTCACAAATAACAGTCTCTCCATTGTTAAAAATCTCTTCAACTCCATTTATTCTCTTAATTGTAATTGTATAGTGAAGCCCAATTAATATAGAAATAGCAATCAAAACACCTAGCATACCCTTCTTAAAAGCACCCTTTGGCATAAAATCTCTTGTCGTTACAACTACAGTAATAACCAAGAAAAAAACTCCTATAACTAAATAAACCGCTTCTAACTCTAAAAAAAGTCCCATATCTATTCCTTAATATTATTAATTGCTATATTTACTTTCCCAAGCTTCAAACTCAGGAGTAAAATACTCTATTCTTACTTTTTTAAACTCTCTTGAGCTGTAGAGTGGCATGTGAGATTTTGAGTCAATCTCAGAAGCCATCTCTTCTATAATCGAGTTTGTCTCTTGCTCACTTTTGCCATGAACCATAGTGAAAAGGTTATATGGCCAATTTGAATATTTTGGGCGAAGATAGCAGTGAGACACTGCGCTAAATGCTGCAGCTCTCTCTCCAATTGCTTCACCTTTTTCTTCATCTACATCCCAGACAACCATAGCATTTGCACTAAATCCTGCTTTTCTATGGTTTAGGATTGAAGCAAATCTTCTCATAACTCCAGCTTCTTGAAGCTCGTCTAAAATTTTGAAAAAAGTATCATAATCAATATTTAACTCTTCTATTATCGCCTTAAATGGCTCTTGTATCATCTCTATATCATATTGAGCCGCTCTAATTATTGCATGATGAAGCGGAGTAAGTTCAATTTCTGTATGTTTTACCTTTTTAACTTCCTCTTTCTTCTCATCTTTTCCTGTCGTATTTAGTTTAACATTTATCTTAAATAGTTTAAGCGTTGGAAGCATAATATAATCCTCAGCTCCTGTTGCTTCAGCCAATACTTCAACTGTTCTTTCTAACCCAAGCTTAGAATTTGGAGCAACTGCCAGCGTAAACCAGATATTGAAATCGTGATTTCTCTCATAGTTGTGTGAAATTCCAGGATGAGAATTGATGATTTTTACAGCATCACTTATTTTATCTGCTGGAATTTTAAATGCCACCAAAGAAGATACATAGCCAAGTCTTTTAGTATCAAAGATAGCTGATGTTTGACGTATGATATTAGCTTTTTTTTGCTCTTGTAATATAGCAAGGACTTCATCTTCACTCATGCCTAATTCATCTGCTATAACCTTAAATGGTCTATCAACCAAAGGAAATTTCTTTTGAATACGCGATAATATTTCATCTTTCATATATAGTACTATCCATTTCTTTAATAAATTTATTCGATTGTAATCTAATTTCAATTAATCTTAGTTGATTTCTATCAACAAGAGATTTTAAAAAACTATGATATTATATCGCTCAACTAAAGAGACAAAAAAAGAGATGATTTGAGCTATTTTCCCGCCTTTTTAAACCTTGAAGATAAAAGAGTCCTACTTGTTGGCGGCGGAGTGGTTGCCTACACAAAACTCTCTCATCTTTTGGACTTTACCTCAAATATCTCTATAATTTCGCTGGATTTATCTAGTGAAATTAGAGCGCTATCAAAAAAGAAAAATCTACATGTGATGCAAAGAGCTTATAGCAAGGGCGATATAGCAAATTTTGATATTGTGATTGTTGCGGTTGATAACATTTCTCTACAAGCAGAGATTTTTGAGGAGTCAAAACGTTATAATTGTTTATGCAGTTGTGTTGATTCTACAAAATATACTCATTTTATATTTGGTTCTTATATAAAAAAAGATGATTTAACCATCGCAATATCAACATCTGGATCATCTCCTGCGCTCGCAAAGCAGTTAAAAAAATATTTTTTGAAGTTGATTCCCTCTGATATAGGTATTTTTTTGCAAGAGATGAAAATATTAAGAGAGACTTTGCCAAAAGGCAAGGAGAGAATGCAAATGCTCCAAAGAAGAGCAGAAGATTATATGAAAAAATGGAGTAATTAGATGAACATAAAAAAAGCTTTAATATTTGGGTTTTTCACAGCCTTTTTAATACTAGGAGTTGTCTCAATGCAGCGTGCCATGCCAGATTCTAAAGAAGATCGCATATACCTTGCTATAAAAGAGTATAGTCCCTATATTGTTGAAAAAAGAATTGGCGGACTCACTATTTTAGATAAAAGAGACGATAAAATAAAAGAGAAACCTGACTCAAGTGACTTTTATCATAGACTTGATGAACTGGAAAAAGCGTGGGGTAAAACACACTTAATTGTAGAGAACAATGAGCTTATAATAATGGGTGAGAACAACCAAAGCAAAGCTAGAATTATGATCGAAAATGAAAAAGAGAGAGCTTTTCTTAAGAAGTTTTTTGGAATTTAAACTTCCAAAGCAGTCTCTTTGAGCTTAAGCGAGAAAAGTAACGCCATAAATAAGACTCCAAGTGATAATGAGTAGAGTAGCGTATAGTTAAAAAAGTGTAAAATTACCCCTCCTAAAATTGAGAAAAACATCCCTAAAGATACAATATTCATCTGAAGAGCTATATAGACAGGTCTTTTGTCTGCTGGTGCAATTTTAAGTATTAGATTGCTAGAAGCTATGCGGTTTCCATCCATTGATGCCCCAACTAAAAAGAAAATTAACATGTACTCATAAAGCGAAGATGCACTAAAAGCTAAAGTTATTGCAAGAATTTGAGCAAGAATTGCAACTTTTGCGGTAAGCACATTCTTTCCACGTCCGCTGAGATTGCCCCATAAAAAATTACTAAGCATCGCTCCAACCATCTGTGTTGTTATAAGCCAACCAATTGCCACACCATCTAAATCTATCTTTTGCTGTGCATCAAGGATAATAAAAGGCAGAGCTATTAAGTATCCGTAAGCTAAAAGAAAAGTAGTGACTTGAATTTGAAAGTTTTTATCTGCCTTTAAAATAACATAAGAGTTTTTCAAAAATTTGCCAAAACTACTCTCTTTTTTTGAGACTTCCTCTTTGATAGGCTCCTCGACTAAAGAGAAAGATATATATCCGAGTGCCATGATAAAAGAGCTAATTACAAAAAGATATCCATAGCTTTGTGGAGCTTCAAATGACTCTAATATCCAAGCAGCTAACGCTCCACTTAATAGCCCACCTAGCGCACTAAAGAACTGGCGATACGCCATAGTCTTGCCACGAAACTTATGAGTAAATATTTTTGCCATAATTTCTCTAAAATATATAGCAGCAAAGCCTGCGCTAAAAGAGAAGATGAAAAGCCCCAGTCCTATTGAAAAAAGAGTTATATTAGGGTAATTCTCACCAAAAATGATAATTGATACCCCTATGAAAAACCATGAAAAAAATCTTACAAAAAAGATTCTGCGAAGGTATGGCATCATCAGCTTGTAGCTCTGAGCGTGAAAAGCGGCAAAGAGCTGAACCATAACTGCTCCACCTCTAAGAAGAGAGGCGAAAAATCCAACGAGCATGGAGCTTCCCCCAAAATAGTTTACAATAAGAGGCAGGATTGTGGATGGTTCGGCGATTGTTGTTCCAATTGCTAAAAAGAAACCATGTAGAATGTTTTTTACATGGCTTGAGAATTTATCCATTTAATTTTTCGTAAGCTTCTTCAATTGTATTTGCTTTTTGTGCAACAAACATGAAAACAGCAGCATTTAGACGTGCTAATTTTAAAAACTCATCAGATGGATTGTTAACTTGCTCTATTGACTCCTCAAGAGTTATCTTCTCCCAAGATTTTGTATAATTTATACCAAAATATTCAGGATCTATTATCATCTCTTGGACATCTTCTCCATTTACAAGCCATAATCTACCCTTACTAAAGAGTTCTGGCGTTCCTTCATTGCCTTGAATAAGCGCAAATCTTTTATATTTGTCTGAAAAAACTTCTACATATTTTTTTACATAAGGCTTATGAAAAACCCCAGTAATTGCAAATTCGCTAGAAGCAACTCTTGTTAATTTTTCAATAGTGTTAATACCTGTACGAAGCCCTAAACGCATGCGCATCTGCGTTAAATCATGCATCTCTTTAAAAAAATTGGCTCTATCAAAATAGTGAATATTTTTATTTAACTCAATACTTGTTGCTACCTCTTTAAGCGTAATTCCAGCTTTAGCAGGTGCCAAATCATCGCCAACTACAACAAGCTCCAGCGCAGACTCTTTAAGCACTTTTGCTACAAGAGGGAAAATAAAAGGATTGTTTGCTTTTCCATCGAATGGATATCCAAGTTCTATAGAGTTTGCAACAGGAGCTCTTTTTATAAAACCATCACAAGCATCAACAACCCCTCTAAACTCATCAGTTGTCTCTGGCTTAAGTCGCCACCCTAGCAAAAAAGCAGCTGCTTGTTCTGGATGAACCTCTTGCTTTAATATTTGCTCCATCATATCCTTTGCCTCTGCTTGAGTCAAATTTCTATTGCCTTTTTCGCCTGTTCCAACCGCATGTATATACTTAAAAAAATCCATCTTTTCTCTTTACTTTTATAATATTTTAGTTCGTATAATATAATGATTTTATTAAAATGAGATAACAAAACTGCTCTATTTTTTCAAAAGAAGATTTAATTGTAAATTTTTAATTTTAAGAAGATTTTCTGCCTAGCTGAGTGCTAGACAAAAATTATAGAAGATTAAGGATTAATGCTTTTTAGAATCTTTTTGTAACTCATCTACAATTGCAGATCTCAATGCATCTAAATCACTTTGTGGCAACTTGTTTTTATTACACATAATGTGCTCTTTTGCAACTGTTATTGTAGTAGCGTATGTTTCTGAACCAATCATTTTCTCAGCAATAATAGCATTTGCTTTAAACTCAGTCATTCTCCATCCCTCTTTCTTTCCAGCACGCTCTATTGAGTCTAAAACGCTTTTATGATTAAGATTTCCTATATATATAGCTGTTTTACAAACCGTTGCATCACCACTCTCCATATTAGCTTCCATACCATTATGACTCGAAGATCCTCTTGTTGCGCTACAACCACTCATTAATGTTAGTGCTGCAATAGTTACAACAGCAATTGATACAATTTTTTTCATACCACTCCCCTTATTCTTTCAGATGATTTTTTATAAAATTAATTCTATCATTAAAAAATTAATTAATCAATGATATAATAATAGAGATAAAATGAAATTTAAATTTAATATTAAGAGTTTACGAAAATGACGATTCAGGATTTAGTAATAATTGGTGTAATGAGTGTTCCTATGTTAATGTTCTCAATTTTTCCAGGTATTTGGGTTAGTGACTATCTTGAAGAAAAATATGAGTTCCAAGAGAGACAAAAACGCGCAGCACTAATTGCCACAACTATGCTCTTTGCCTTTACTATATCAACTCTTCTACACTTCATCTGAAATATAATAAAAATATATATAACTAACAAACTAAATTTATATGTTTTTTTCATTAATGTTTCATTAAGTTACATAAATTATAAAACAAACCTTAATTTTTTAATTACATAAAAAAATTGATATAAATCAACTACTTTTAAAGTAATTCAGACTAAACTTCTCTTGATTCTGAAAAATTATACAAACTTAGGAGAAATAAAATGGTTGATGGAGTTTTAATGTCGCAAGATATTCTTGTAGATGATTTTTTGACAATCTTTGTCTCTTCTACTCTTGTATTGATATTTGGAGGATTCTATGTTGGTATATATACGGCTATAAAAGTTAACCTTCTAAAAAAATGGATGATGCCTCTTGGCTACTTTTTTTGGATTTTGACTGCTTATTGTTTGTATTTGATGGGAAGTTTGATGCATGTAAATGAACTTACAGCTAAAGCTTTAGTTGTTGCTGCTATTGGTTTGTTACTACTGCCACATGCAGTCTATTACATGCAAGATCATGTTCATCAAGAAAATGAACATTAATTTTTATATATATTAACCCATAATTTATAGGAGGGTATAGTGGCTAAAAGATCCGTATGGAGTGATAATCGCTTCTGGCAACGCACAGCAGCTTGGATTACAGGTTTTGCTTCAGTTTTACTTATTTGGTTGACATTTGATACAAGTGCGCAAATATCGATGGGTACTGATGCAGACATACAAAATGGTGTAACAAAAAGGGTTCCAGGACCTACTGTTATTAATTATAAAATCACTTATGAGATGAATAAGAAACGTCAGCATGAAATTCCAGTAATTGGTGGAATGAACGCAGAAGGAACTTCAGCTTTCCAAGAAAAAGAGAAATTCTTTGGTAGAGATGACTGGTCTGAACAAGAGGCTGGCGAATTACTTCACCTTGGTAAATTAGCTTCTCAAACTAAAAACTGTATGAATTGCCATACTTTACTTGGAAATGGTGCATATTATGCTCCAGATTTAACAAAAGCTTGGTTAGATCCAGCATGGGGACCTGAGGGTTCAATGATGGGAATGACGAGTAAAGAGACAAAAGAAGAAGCAATGGCTGAATTCTTACAAAACCCGTCTCAATACCCGACACATGCTCGTATGATGCCAAACCTTGGTATTACTGCTGAAGAGGCTAAGGGTCTAGTTGCTTTCTTAAAACATATGGCAACAATAGATACAAATGGTTTCCCAAGAAACTTTGGAAAAATTCAAGGAGCAGTAAATGGCAAATAGTTATTTAAAATCTGAATCTAAAAAGTTAGCAACATGGTACTTTACAGTTGCTGCAACTCTTTTTGGAGCACAGTTACTTTTTGGTCTTGTAGCAGCTATCCAGTATGTTATGCCAGGTTTCTTATTTGAAATACTAGATTTCTCTGTAGCTAGAATGTTACACATCAATGCACTTGTTGTATGGATGGTTTTTGCAATGTTTGGTTCTGTTTATTGGTTATTACCTGATGAAACTGGTATTGAAACGGTTGGTATCGGTATGGGTAAACTCCTTTTCTGGGTATTTACTGCAGCCGTAACTGTTGTTGTTCTTGTATATCTATTCATTCAAGTTGGACCTGCTGATGAAACATCAATCTGGTTTATTCATGAAGGTCGTGAGTATATTGAAGCACCACGTTGGGCTGACTTAGGTATTACTGTTGTTGCACTTGGTTTCGTTGCAAACCTTTTCATGACAGGTATGAAAGGAAACCGCTCTGGTATCGTAACTGTTCTTATGGCAGACATGATTGCTTTTGCTGGTCTTTACTTAACAGGTATGTTCTATACTGACAACATTTCAGTTGATCAATTCTGGTGGTGGTGGGTTATTCACCTTTGGGTTGAAGCTACATGGGAAGTTTTTGTTGGTGCAATTGCTGCTTATGGTTTAATTACTATGATTGGTGCACACCGTAAAGTTGTTGAAATGTGGTTATGGATCGAAGTATCAATGTTATTTGGTTCTGGTATCCTTGGTCTTGGTCACCACTACTTCTGGATCGGTACACCTGAGTACTGGTGGGAAATTGGTGCTCTTTTCTCTGCGTTAGAGCCACTTCCACTTGTTGCTATGTTTATCCACGTTCTTTATGACTGGGGAAAAATGCAGGGCGAAGAAGATGCAAAAGGACAGGAAATTTCTGTTATTACAAACAAACCAGCATTTACATGGTTCGTTCTTAATGCATTTGGTAACTTCTTAGGTGCTGGTATCTGGGGATTCTTCCACACATTACCACAAGTAAACCTTTATACGCACGGAACACAGTTTACATCTGCTCACGGACACTTAGCGTTCTTTGGAGCTTATGCAACTATTCTTGTTGGTATGATGTATTTAGCTGTTCAAGGTAAAAACGGTATTAAAGTACTTAACAATACAAAATCAACTGTCTGGGCTACTAGCATGATTGTTGGTGGTGTTGTTGGTATGACTGTTGCACTTACAATTGCTGGTTACTCAGATGTTATTATATCTCGTGCACAAATGGGTGCTACTTGGGCTGGTTACTTTGATGCGCAGGGAACAACTTGGTTGGTACAAGGAATGGTATGGAGACTACTAATGGGTGTTGTTACATTTGTAGGTTTCCTATTCCTAGCTAAAGATTTATTGAGTATCGGTAAAGCTACTCACCACGTAAGATAAGGAGAGATAAGATGAATGCAATGTTTGAACCATTCGTAGATGTAGTACCAAGTTTTTTTGGTACATTGTCTCAAGGTCCATTGACTCTAACTATTTTCTTGCACACTGTAATTATTCTTCCAATGTTTTGGATTTATAAGCAAGAAAAAGCTCGTTTAGAGCAAGAGGGTAACTAAGTATTTGAAGCGTCATCAGGGCCCAATAGGGCCTTGAGTTTCAATTATGTTTCGGGTCCAATAGGACCTGTAATTTGTCTATTTTAGAAGGAGAAATAAAATGAGATTAAATAAATTAGTATTATCGGTAGCTGCTACTGCAGTTGTTGGTTCAGGCATGCTTGTACAAGCAGCTGGTTTTGATGCTGAGAGTGTTTTTGAGAAAGAGTGCCAAGGGTGTCATGGTCCTAACCTAGAGGGTGGTGTTGGTTCTGATTTACGTCCTGCTGTTACTGCTAAGAAAAACTCTTATGAGTTAGCTGAAACAATTTTGAATGGTAAAGCTGGTACAGCAATGCCTTCATTTAAAGATAAGATTTCTAAAGATGATGCTGATAAAATGGTTGATTATATTCAACACTTTAAAGGTAGAGTAATTAAGCAATTAACTCTTGATACAGTTAAAGCTGCATGGAAACCTTTAAATGACAGAATGGCATTCTTTACAAAGTATCCAAATGCTGTTGATGTTAAGAAAAATACAGATATCTGTTTCGTAACTGAGCGTGATGCTGAGCGTGTTGCATTCGTTGATGGAACAAGTGGTAAAATACTATCTAAGCACCCTGCAGGTTTTGCGGTTCACGTAACTGTTACAAACAAACGTCAACCTCGTTATGCTTACTCAATCTCTCGTTCAGGTTTAGTAACAATGTTTGACTTAAATACTCCAGGTCAACAAAAAATTGCTGAAGTTCAAGTTGGATCAGACTCTCGTGGTCTTGCAGTTTCTCCAGATGGAAAATACCTAATGGCTGGAAACTATGTTCCAGGCGGTGCTATTCTTCTAGATGCTATGACTCTTGAGCCTTTAAAAGTTTATCCAACATCAAGCGTTATCAAACCAAATGGTGATATTGATTCATCTCGTGTAGCTGGTATTTTTGATACTCCATATGGTCCTTATTTTGCATTTGCACTTAAAGATGGTGGTCACGTTTATATCGTAGATTACTCTAAGCCAACTTTCCCAATCGTTGGAGATATTCCAAATATTGGAGATATTCTTCATGATGGTTTCTTAAATGAAGGTAAAGAGATTGGTCGTTACCTATTTATCGCTTCTCAAGGAAGTGACGTTGTTGGTGTTGTAGACTTTAAAACTAAATCTTTAGTAACTAAAATCTATACAGGTCCAGCATCTAAGCCACACCCAGGTCAAGGTTCTTCTTGGTATAACGAAACTCTTGGACAACAACTTGGAGCAACAGTTAACATGAACTTAGGTCAAGTTACAATTTGGGATGATCACTTCGATGTTATCCGTCAAATTCCAACAGGTGGTGGTGGATTGTTCGTTGGAACATCTGAGCATACTCCATTTATTTGGGCAGATAACGTTCTTGGTGGTTCAGATGTTTGGAATCAAGTTCACTTGATTAACAAGCAAACTCTTGAACTAGACAGAATCATTACTGTTGGAACATCTGAGGGCACTGTTACAGATCCTGTAACTCACAAAGTACTTTACAAATGGGAAGTTCCAACTGTTAAAGATGATAAAGGTGCTGCTATAACTCCTCGTATTCTTCACGCTGAGCCAGCAAATCACGGTCACTGGACTATGATTTCTGAGTGGAATGCTGGACGTATCGGTATTTATGAAGCTAAAACAGGTAAATTTGTTAAATACATCACTGGTTTAACAACTCCTACGTTTACTTACTCTATCGAGCACAGACAAACTATTCCAGGTGCATAATTAGCACTTTCTCTCCCTATTTTAGGGAGAGAACCCTCTTCTATCTACTTCTTATTATTTTAAATAAATAAATTTTCTTTATATACTCATAACTTTATAATAAACGATAAAATCACTCTTTTTTGACATTTATAAGCCATAATTCAAGCTTAATTTGGTTAAAATAAAAAGAAAATAGAAAGAGAAAATATGAATATAAAATTACTAGTCATGCTATTACTTGCTTCATTTTTATCTGCACAGAACTCAGAAGGTAAGAGAGTTTTTGAAACATATTGCTGGGGTTGTCATCATCAAATTTCAGAAGCATTTGGTCCTCCATTCAAAGAAATCGCACAAAACAGATCTCTAGAGGAGATAAAAGCTTACATAATTGATCCAGAATCTATGTATAAAGCATTTGGATATAAAAGAACTGTTATGACAAAGCTAAAATTAACTGATAAAGAGAGAGAAGATATAGCTGCGTACATTCTCTCATATAAAGGCAAATAGATGTTTAGATTATCAAATCTTCTCCATTCAGTCATAGAAAACAAACCAGAGAGAGTTCTTAATGGTTCTATTGCTATATGGAATTTTACAAACCGTTGCAACTTGTCTTGTCTGCACTGCTACTCAAAATCAACACTTGATGAAGTAGATACGCTCACAACTGCTCAGATAAAAAAAACGATTTTAGAGATGAAAGAAAATGGTGTAAAATTCATTATTTTTTCTGGAGGAGAACCTCTTACTAGAAAAGATCTCTTTGAAATAGCAGATTTTTGCAAAGATAACTCAATCATAACTTATCTTTCAAGCAATGGCTTATATTTTACAAAGGGTAACGTAAAACGTATAGTTGATACTTTTAACTATGTAGGTATAAGCATAGATGGTGATGCGCCGACACATGATTATTTTCGTGGCTTAAAAGGCGCATTTACTGAAACGCTTAAGGCTGTTCGTATTGCTAATGAGCATGGAGGCAAAGTCGGTATTCGTTTTACAATAACAAAAGATACGCTTGGCTCTTTGGAGTATATTTTTGATTTAGCAGAAAAAGAGAATATATCTAAAATCTATATCTCTCATCTAGTCTATTCTGGACGTGGACTTGATAACTTGAAGATGGATTTATCAAAAGAGCAGAGAAGAAAAAGTGTAGAGTTTATTCTAGATAAAGCCTTTGAGTATTATGAAACAGGCAGAGAGATAGAGATAGTAACTGGAAATATGGAGCAAGATGCAATACTCTTTTTAAATAGATTTACTTTAAAATATCCACATCTAAAAGAGAAGATGAGAGAGCGCCTTGTTTCGTGGGGCGGGAACAGTGCTGGACGCAAACTATTGAACATAAACAGTGAAGGTGACGTACGCCCAGATCCGTTTTTTCCACTTACTGTTGGAAATATCATAGAGGAAAATTTTGGCGATATTTGGCAAAGCGGTGAGCTACTTAATCAGCTTCGTATCCACCCAAGAGCGCAGATAAGCGGTATTTGTGCTTCTTGTGAGCAGATAGATATCTGTAATGGTGGTTCAAGATCAAGAGCATATGCTATAACGGGTGATTTATGGAGTGAAGATCCATCATGTTATTTAACTGAGCAAGAAAGAAGGAGAAGTTAATGTATATTAGCAAATTTTTAGTAAGTATTTTTTTAGTGGCTTCTGTTGCTGGGATTGTCCAAGCAAAAGGTGTGAATCCTGTGCTTGCATCAATTAAAGATGAAGAGAAAATTTTTGTAGTTGAGAGAGAGAACAACTCTCTTGGAGTAATCGAACAAGGCATGACAAAAGGTCATATAGAAGGCATGCACGACATGAATCATGGAGTTGTAAAATTTTATGACAATGATGGTTATGTAATATCTCGTGATGGATATATAATAAAATTCGACCCACAGAGTGAGAAAATTTTAAAAGCGTACAAAACAAGTGACAGTGCAATTGGCTTTACGGTTGAAGAGAACTACATTGCAGTAGCAAACTACGCTAAAAAAAGCGTTGATATACTTGATAGAGATTTAAATCCAATAAAATCTTTTGAAACGGATTCTAAAAATGTTGGAATCAAAAAATATAAGAATTATCTTGTTTTTTCTCAAATGAATAATGACAAAATAACTGTATTAAAAGATAAAAATGAGGGCAAAGGTCTTCCAGACTTTGAAATATTCAAAGAGTTTGAAAACGTCGGTGTTATGCCATTTGATGCAATGATAAAGAACAATAACTTCATAACTGGATTCTTTAAAAGTAACTTCTTTGGTGTTGTAAATCTTGACACTATGGAGTACTCAAAAATAGACATTTTGCTAGAAGATAGAAAGCCTGTACTGAAAGTTCCCCACTTTGGTTTTTGGAGTATAAGTGAAGGAAATGTTTTTATTCCAGCGGTTGGAAACAATAAGGTTTTAGTATATACATCTGACTTTAAATTTGTTAAAAATATTGAAGTAGAAGGTTTACCAGTTTTCACGGCTTTAAGTCCTGATCAAAAGTATATGGCAGTTACTTTTAGCGGAGACAAATTTCCAGTTCTTCAAATTATAGATACAAAAACTCTTGAAGTTATTAAGAGATTTGAATTTGATGGCAAGGTTCTACATGTAAGATGGTCTGATGTACGTCCTAATCTCTACGTATCTGTAAATGACACAAATAAAGTGGCAGTGATAAACACTAAAGAGTGGTATTTGGCTCGTGAGATGTTTGGTATTAACAAGCCATCAGGCATATTTTTATATAAAGAGGCAAAGTAATGGGTAAAGTTCATCTAACAGGAGCTGGTCCTGGAGATATAGAGCTGCTTACAATTAAAGCACTAAGAGTGATTAAAGAGGCTGATGTTATTATTTACGATCGTCTTGCAAATCCAGATATTTTGCAAGAGGCAAAAAACGGATGCGAATTCGTTTATGTTGGCAAAGAGGATGGCAGACACATCGTTCCTCAAGATGATATTAATGAAGTTATCTATCAAAATGCACTAAAACATGAAAATGTTGTACGTTTAAAAGGCGGTGACCCTTTTGTGTTTGGGCGTGGCGGAGAAGAGGCACTATACCTAAGAGACAGAGGCATCTCTTTTGATGTAATTCCAGGGATAACTTCAGCAATAAGCGCACCTGCTTATGCTGGTATTCCTGTAACTCATCGTGGCGTTTCTGTAAGCTTTAGGGTTGTAACTGGGCATGAATCTCCAAACAAAAAAGAGTCTCAGATTCCTTGGGAGACATTTAAAACAGATGATACGATAGTCTTTTTAATGGGCTTGCACAATCTTCCAAAAATTAGTAAAAAACTTATGGAGATTGGCAAACCAAAAAATTATCCATGTGCTGTTATTTCAAAAGGGACTACAAAAGAGCAAAGTGTTGTTGTAGGTACTTTAGAGGATATAGTTGCAAAAACGAAAGATGTTCCAACTCCTGCGCTTATAGTTGTTGGTAGAGTTGTTGAACTTAGAGAACAGCTACAATGGTTTGAGGGAAATGAGTAAGCTTTTAGACACATCCGAGGCTATACTAATTGCACCAAATATCTATTGGGTTGGAATGCACTTAAAAAATGACCCTTTTCAATGCCACCCTTATCTAATCAAAAATGGAGATGAATCTATCTTAATAGATCCAGGCTCCATGATTGAATTTGATGAAACTGTTAGAAAAGTAAAAACTCTAATGGATATGAAAGATATAAAATATATTATCCTTCATCATCAAGACCCCGATTTAGCAGCTGCTGTTCCTGAGATAGAAAAACTTATAAACAGAGATGACCTGCTAATAGTAACCCACTCAAGAATGTCTCTTTTAGTCAAACACTACCTTATAAAATCCAACTATTATGAGATAGATAAGATGGATCATAAACTAGTAACATCGAGTGGTTTTAGACTTGATTTTCTTACCACTCCATACTGCCACTCTCCTGGAGCATTTGTAAGTTATGAGCCAACCTCAAAAACTCTATTCTCAGGAGATATTTTTGGAGGAATTGAAGAGTCTTGGGATTTTTATGCAGATGAAACATACTTTTTAAAAGCTAAACTTTTTCATCAAGAGTATATGCCCAGCAAAGATATTTTCAACTATGCACTCGCTAAGATAGAAAAACTCGACATTGAGCTTATCGCCCCGCAACACGGCTCTATAATAGAGAAAAAGTACATAAATAAGCTGATTCAAGATATGAGGGAGCTTGATTGTGGATTGTATATTGAAGAGAAATATAATCGTGAATTAATAGATACAATAAAAGAGCTTCAACAAAAAGAGATAGCGCTAAAAGAGCGCGATTTACTAATTTTTGAGCAATCAAAAAGAGCAGAAATAGGCGAGATGATTGGTAACATTGCACATCAGTGGCGCCAACCATTAGCAATAGTAAATACTTCAATAGCAATACTCCAAGAAAAAAACAGAGCCTCCTCTCTTAGCAAAGAAGAGCTCTTTGAAAAACTAGAAAAAATTGAAAAACGCATTATATACATGTCAGAAACAATAGAAGATTTTATGAGTTACTATAGTCCAGACAAAGAGAAATCTTGGTTTAAAATTTGTGATGCAATAGAGAGAAGTCTTGATATAACAAATTTACAAAAATCAAACACTCATGTTAAAGTAAATCTGCTTATTACAAATGAATATAAAATTTTTGGATTAATAAATGAGCTTGTACAGGTATTAGTCTCCATAATCTCTAACATAAATGACATAATTAAAATAAAAAATTTAACAGATGTGAAAATTACTATTTCTATATATAAAGATGATAATTATATAGTCATCTCAATCGCTGATAATTGCGGTGGCATAGAAGATATTAACCTAAAGAAAATATTTGACCCTTACTTTACTACAAAACACAAATCAATAGGGACTGGTCTTGGACTGCATATAGCAAAAATGATTGTTGAAGATAATATGCAAGGTTATTTAAGTGCAAAAAATCTATATAATGAAAAAAATGAAAAAATTGGTGCAGAATTTACTATAAAGGTAAAAAATGAAGATTGAAAAAATTAGAGATATATCCATTTTGCTAGCCGAAGATGAGAGTGAACTTCGTGAACTTTTACATGAGTATTTGCAACTGTTTTTTGGCAGAGTTTATGCCGCTACCTCAGGAGATCAGGCGTATGATATCTACAAACAAAAAAAGCCAGATATTATAATCACAGACATAAGTATGCCTAACCTTGATGGTTTAGAGATGATAAGCAAGATAAGAGAGAGCGACAAAGAGACAAAAATTATAGTCATGAGTGCGCACTCTGAGCAAGAGAGGCTTCTTCTTGCTATTAAGCTAAATCTTGAGTCATATCTTATTAAGCCCATAAAAACAGAAGCTTTGAAGACTATTTTACTCGATATTGTAAAACACCTTAGAGAGAAATCTCGCCGCACTTATGTTACAGAAAACATCTATTGGGAACATGAGACAAACACACTTTGGGGAAATTCAAAAGAGATAAAACTAAGAAAAATGGAGAGTATGCTTTTAAAACTCCTATTTTCAAGACCAAATGAGATTTTTTCCACAAAAGAGATTTTTGATTATCTACATGAAACAAAAAATGACAAAGAATTTTCAGTTCACGCAGTTACCTCTCTTATGAAAAGGTTACGCGCAAAACTTCCTAATGAAGTTATTCACAATATTTATGGTTCAGGATATAAGATAATTCCTATTTAGTACTTATCTAGTTCATACTTTTTATAGAGAATTTTTGCCTCTTTATTGCCACTGTTTATTGCTCTATTTGCCCACTCTTTAGCTTTTTTAAACTCTTCTAATTCACAATATATCTGTGCAAGAACGTAGTATGAACTCTCATCGCCAGCTGCTGCACTTTTTTCAAACCACTTTGATGCTTCATCAAATTTTAGAAGTTGCATGTAGATATGTCCTACATTTTGAGCGGCGCCAACATGACCACTGGTTGCTGCTTTATCAAGAAGTTCTACTGCCTTTGGAACACTCAAATCAACTCCATCACCTTTATAGTACATAAGCGCTAAATTGTATTGTGCATTTATATTGTTTTGTGCTGAGGATTTACTCAATAACTCAAAAGCTTTTTTACTGTTTTGCTCTACATTATTTCCTTTTAGATAAAACATTCCCAAATCATACTGTGCATTTGCATCTCCGCTTTGAGCTGATTTCTCAAGCCACTCAAGAGATTTCTTTAAATCTTTTTGCACTCCTAAGCCCATTGCATAAAGATAACTTAATGCGCTTTGAGCTTTAGAATCGCCCTCTTTTGCGCTTTTTTCATAGAGCTTAAACGCTTCTGTATAATCTTGCTTTTTAAATGCTCTTAGCGCTTCATCACTATTTGCCTCTAGTGTGAATAACGAAAAAATTACTGCTACTATAAACTTAAACATCTTTGTCCTTATAAAAATTAGTATGGCTATTATACATAAAGAGGTAAAACAGACACCCAGATTTATCTTTTGTTATATATTTTTACGCTTTAAGCACTCATCAACAATTTTTGCAACAACCAAATCAGAAGTGACATTCAATGCTGTTCTTGCCATATCTAAAATTCTATCTACTGCAATAATTAACGCTATATATTCCAAAGGCAAACCAAACTGTTTGAGAATAACAATGAGCATTACCAAAGAGGCACTAGGCAGGGCTGCAACTCCTACACTAAGAGCCACAACACTCACACCTAATAGTAACTGTTCAAAAAGCGTTAAATCAACTCCAGATAAGTGCGAGATATAGAGAGTTGCTATTGTCAAATATGCAGCTGTGCCATCCATAGAAATTGTCGCACCAAGAGGAAGAACAAAAGAGGCATTTTTTTTATCAACTCCGCCAACTTCTTCAACAACACGCATGGAAACAGGAAGAGTAGCCATACTAGAAGCTGTAGAAAATGCCATAATAGGAGCTTCACGTATCGCACTTAAATATTTAAACGGATTTATACGAGAAAAGAAAAACAGAAGAGCAGGCAGCGTAACAACTGCATGAAAAAACAGAACAGCTAAAACCATTAAAAGATACTTCCAAAGACCAATTATTACATCTACTCCTTGATTAGCAACCACATAAGAGATAAGGCTAAATACTCCAATGGGAGTTAGTTTTATAACCCACTGTGCTATTATAAGCATTGCATCCATTACGCCAGTAAAAAAATTAACCATTTCAAGCTCTTTTTGTTTAGCTACATGTAAAGAAGCTACTCCAAAAAGGGATGCAAAAACAATAATAGGCATCATTGATCCCTCTGAGAGAGAGTGAAATATGTTTGTGGGAATAAAGCTCAAAATCATGCTCTTAAATGAGAAAGATGCTAGCTCTGAAGCTTTTGCATACTCTAAACCTTCAACTGCGACAACCTCGCCAAGAGGCACTAAATTCATAGCCATTACCGCAGCAAATACAGCAAGCGCTGTTGTTAAAATATAAAGAGCAATAACTCTTGCCCCAATATCTCTAAGGCTTTTTAAATCGCCTAACCCAACAATTGATACATATATACTAGAAAAAACGAGAGGAACAACGAGCATTTTTAAAAAACTTATAAAAATCTCTCCTATAATTTGTTGCCCTAGTGCAAGTTGTGGTGCAAATACTCCAAAAAGAACTCCTAAGACTATACCCAAGAGAACCAGAGTATTTGTAGTAGAATATTTTTTTATTTTTTTTACCATTCTTTTGCTTTAGCTACAACAACATATATGTTGCTAATCCTAAAAAGCTGAAAAAGCCTACGACATCAGTTACTGTTGTAAGTATAACAGCGCTTCCAATTGCTGGGTCTATCTCCATTTTTTTTAAAAATAGCGGTATTGCTGCACCAAAAAAACCTGCGATAAAAAGGTTAATTATCATACTAAGCGCTATTACTAAGCCTAACATCTTTATGCCAAACCATATAGATGCTATTACGCCCATAACTATTGCAAAGACAAGCCCATTCATAAGTGCAATAAGAACCTCTTTTTTTATAATTCTCATCGCATCACCTTGAGAAATATCACCAAGAGCCAACTGCCTTACCACTACCGTTAGTGTTTGTGTACCTGCATTCCCGCCCATAGAAGCAACAATTGGCATTAAAACAGCAAGAGCAACCATGCTCTGCAATGTTTCTGAGAACAGACCAATAACTAGTGAAGCAAAAATAGCAGTTAGAAGATTTATCCCAAGCCATGAAGCTCTTTTTTTACCTGCCTTGTAAACCTCATCATACTCTTCTGCATCATCGTCAACTCCAGCAAGGTTATACATCTGCTCGGTTGCATGTTCGTTTATAATATCGTAAATATCATCTGATGTTATACGACCAAGTAAAACCCCATAAGCATTTACAATAGGCATAACTGAGAGATCGTACTCTTCAAAGTAGCGAACAACATCACGGATATTTTCTCTATCTTGAGCTTTCTTTGGCTCAAAACTATCTTCGCTATCATCTATATTTTCAATCAAAGTTTTTTTAAAATCAAAAATCAGCAAATCATCTAAACCAATAGTATATAGAAGTTTTCTATCGCTGCTTGTAATAAAAAGATTTTGAATATTTTCTATATGTTTTGCACGCCTAAGTTCTGCAAATCTCTTTATTACATCATGTACTACCTCATTTCTATCAGCAGTAAAAATTTCAAGCTGCATATATGCGCCAGCTTCATTATCGTTATAGGTCTGAAGCTTTATAATCTCTTTTTTATCATCTTCATGTAGAGTGTCAAAAACTTGCGAAGCGATATTTTCATCAATATCTTCAAGACCTTGTAAAAAATCCACTTGGTCATCTGACTCAAGCTCTCCTACCGCATGTCCTAGTTCATCAATACTTAAATTTTCAACAACATCATCAAAATATCTATCAGGAAGGGCTAACGCTACATCACCAATTAAATCTTTTGGAATAAGTTTTAGCGCAGCAGCAAAATGACTATCATCAAGCTGTTTTAATATTTTTGCTATATCAGATGGATGCATCTCACTTAATTCGTGAGCGTTTAAATACTCTTCTAATTTATTCATAATTGTCTATTTAAAGAGGTAAAAATCAACATAAAAACTATTTTTTTCATTTTAAATCTTTTTTTTATTTATCTAGCGTATTGTAACATCAATATAAGAGTTTTTTAAATAGTTAAAATCAAACTAAGATTTATTTAATTACCCCTCTATCGCCATTTTTAACTCCTCTTTTGTAGAGACAAATCTTATCTCTTTTACTTTTTCATCTTCTATATAAAGCAGTGTTGCTTTTGCTTCTCGAGTTGGAATAATAGCTTCAAGCTTATCACCATAATAGAGATATATGGGATGTTTATATTTTTGAAGTCTTGGAAGTGCTACTATCTTTGCTATAATCTTTGGCATCTTATGAACATCCGCAATAAAAACAGCGTTGTAGCTTAAGAGATAGAGTGAATCTTTAGTATCTAAATACTCATTGATAACTGCGCTTATGTCTTTTTCAAAAGCTATTATTATGAGTTTTATATTTTTTGGTATTTTTATCTCCTCTGCACTTGGAGTCTCATATACAACACCCTCCAACTCTTTAAGTGACAAGTTTACAGCAGCAATCTCTGAGCCAAAGAGTGTTGCAGTAATGATTAAGAGTGATAAAAAATTATTCATGTACAATGATAACATTTTAGATTAAAACTTCTCTCTGTTAAGCAGATTATCCATCTTAACAAATTATAATACTACCATCTCGCACTCAAGGATACTTATGGTAAAACACTTTAGCTTGGTAGTTATCTTATCTCTTGTTCTTGTATTTTTTTCAGGTTTTTGGTCTGGAAAAAGTGAAAAAGAGATTAAAGAAGACAATACCAAAGAGAGGGTTGAGCGCATAAAAACAAGCAATGATACACTAGAACTTCTTTATAAATATGCCCCTGAAGCTAGAAGTATGGTTCTTCGCTCTTATGGGTATGCAATATTTAGCAATCTTGGAGTAAACCTTACTCTACTCTCAGCAGAAGGTGGAAAAGGTATGGCTCATAACAATAAAACAGGAGTAAATACCTACATGAACATGGGTTCTGGAGGTCTTGGATTTGGGCTTGGCATTAAAGATTTTAGAGCTGTTTTTCTATTTGAAAATAAAAGAGTCTATGATAATTTTGTCAATCATGGATGGGAAGCCAATGCTCAAGTTGATGTAACTGCAAAATATAAAGATAATGGCGTCTCTATAAATGCCGCTGAAACGGTTGCTTTTGGGATAAGACTCTATAAACTTACACAAAATGGTCTAGCACTTCAAGCAACAGTACAAGGTACGAAATATTGGAAAGATAAAGAGCTTAACAAATACTAATATTTAGTTAAGCAAACTAATCCTACAATTGCTTTATCTTAATTTCAAAGGATATTTTATGAAAAAAATTTTAGTTAGTATTGCTGCTGTTGTAGCTTTAAGTTCAGCTGTAATGGCAGGTGTTAATTCTC
Source organism: Sulfurimonas denitrificans DSM 1251 (assembly GCF_000012965.1). NCBI lineage: Bacteria > Pseudomonadati > Campylobacterota > Epsilonproteobacteria > Campylobacterales > Sulfurimonadaceae > Sulfurimonas > Sulfurimonas denitrificans. Next base: position 2,078,527 of record NC_007575.1, read on the forward strand.
AAACTGGTTGTGGCTTAGGTTCTGTAATAATCAAAGATGATTCAAGTGCTGTATTATTGGCACTTCAAGCTACTACAAACGGTACTTCAGGAAACCAAACATTTGGTATCACTTCAGGAACTCTTGGTTGTAAAAAAACTCAATTCGTTATGAATGAGAGAGCAGAAGAGTTTGTTGCTTCAAATATGGATCAACTTGCAAAAGAGATTGCTCAAGGTCATGGCGAGAGTGTTGACACTTTAGCAGAACTTTTAGAAGTATCTGATAAGGCAACTTTTTCAGCTTCACTTCAAACAAACTATAATAACATCTATGCAACTCAAAATGCAAAAATGGCTGATGTTTTAGACAATATCTCTACAACTTCTCTTTAGTAAACAATCAAACGGATGGATTTTCATCCGTTTTGATTAAACTCACTCTTAGGAATATCCAATTTTAAATCGTCTCTCCCTCTTAATGATTTTTTTGTCTCTTTTTTTAGAAGCTTCTTCACAACTATATAAACAAAAAGCAGATGAGTTAAATTTAGCTGACTCAAAGTATTGGAAAATCCTTCTACATGTAGAAAATGGCGTCAGCCAGATTGATGATGAGAGATTTTTTCTCTCTAAAAGTGGTAAAGTAGATGCTAAAAGTGAGCTATATGCCACAATAGATGCTCTCTTAAATGAGAAAGTTTTTGATGATAATGCAACTGCATGTAGATTTCCAGCAAGAGCTGCTTGGTTACAGGAGGAGTTGAGGGAGATAAAACTGCCTGAAGTTACATGTAACGAATATGACAAAATTATCTCAAGATTAGACCCAAAATCAGTCACACTTGTTTTTCCTTCCGCTCATATAAACTCTCCAGCTTCTATGTTTGGACACACTTTTTTGCGCATAAATTCTGAGTACGACTCTAAATTGCTCTCTTATGCCGTAAACTATGCAGCAGATGCTAATCCAAATAAAGAAAACGGAGTTATTTTTGCTATAAAAGGACTCTTTGGAGGATATTTTGGCAAATACTCTCTGCTCCCTTATTACGATAAATTAAAAGAGTATAGAGATAGTGAACAAAGAGATATTTGGGAGTATGATTTAAATTTGACTGAGGAAGAGACTCTTAAGATGGTTCGCCATATTTGGGAGCTCAATGATACACAATCTTACTACTACTTTTTTACAGAAAACTGCTCTTACAATATGCTCTGGTTTTTAGAAGCTGCCAGACCTTCTATTGATTTGAGAAAATACTTTACATACCAAGTTATACCACTTGAGAGTGTTCATGCTGCAAATAGTGAAAATATCATCACAAAGAGTTCATATAGACCCTCAAAAAGAACTCTGCTTCTAAAATATGAGGAGCTGCTTGATAAAAGATATATTTCACTCCCTTTCTTGTTGATAGATTCAAAAATAACTCCAATTTCTATCGTTGAAGATGCAAAGATTGAGTCTCAGCAAAAAAAATATATACTTGAATCATCCATAGAGCTCTTAGAGTATAACTTCAGTAAAAGCAAGATAACTAAAGAAGCATATCTACAACTTTTTCATTCACTCTCTATTGCGAGGGCATCTCTTGGTTTGGGAGAGAAGATAGAGATTAAAACTCCTGCAAATCCTCTTCAAAGCCATCAAGCCATAAGAGCAATGATTGGTGCTGGGGTAAAAGAGGGTAAAACAGTTGGTTATTTAGGTCTGCGAAGCGCTTATCATAGCTTAGAAGACAGTAATTACGGATTTTTAAGAGGCACTCAAATTGAATTTTTAAATATTGAACTCTCCTACTCTCAAGATAAAATAGATCTCGAAGATGCAACTATTTTATCTATTGTCTCACTTGCACAGCGCTCATATTTTTTTGAGAACTTATCATGGAGAACTAAATTTGGATGGGATAGAGATTCACTAGACTCTAATGCAAACTTTATGGGCACTGTTGGTGTTGGTTTTAGCTGGGGAAATGAGTTAGGTTACAGCTACATAATGGCGGACCCGCTATTTTATGTCGATGATGGCTTTAAATCAGCCATTGGAGGCTCTATTGGATTTGTTATTGATAAATACAGTTTTATGAGCACAAAAATGGAGCTGACAAGAAGATACTATGATGTTGGAGAAGCGCAAAATCTCTTTGGAGTAGCACAAAGCTTTAGACTCTCTAAAAATATGCAACTTAGGGTTGATTATGATTTTAAGCAAAGGGATGACAGGGCAAAAGAGAGACAAGAAAGAAGCTTAAAGTGTTACTTTAATTACTATTTTTAGAATCTATTACTTTAGCTCTACAAGGTAGCCATCAGATATTTTTTTGAAACTATATTTGTAATGTCCATCAAGTTCAACTACAACTCTATAAAATTTATCGTGGTTTCCAACTCTTATCTCTGTGAAAATAGAATCAATATTTTTTCTAATGTAGTTTTTTACCTCTGCATCACTTTTAAAATCTATAACTATTCTGTGTGGATTTGCTAGTAAAAAATTTCTTATCGATTCATGTTTTGTTGTAAGCTTTAGAGTTTTTCCAGATACTAATATTGATAGATATTCAAGTGCTACATTGTCAGTGCAAAGTGCCTTTGTTTTTCTGTCTTGCGAGACTTTTATCTCTGGTTTTACATCTTTTTTTACTTCAACAATGCTCTTTTTTTCTTCACTCTTGGTTTCAACTTGAGGTTGTGAACTGTTTTGAGATATTAAAATAGGAAAATGCCAATCTATAGAGTTATCTAAATTAATGCTTTTTCTCTCAATAGAGCCATCAAGATTTTTATACTCTATCGTAACTTTTTGCAGTATTCTAGCTTGATTAGGAATAGAGATTGAGGCCTTATTGAGTGGTGGTTTTGAACTATCTTCATTTGTTGTTAGGACAATATCTTTCTCACCCTCAGAAGGGAAGAATGGGTTTTCACGAGCATTTAGTGTTAAAAATAGTAAAGTAAAAATCAATAAAACTTTAATCAAAACAACCCCTAAATATATTTACATGTATTATAGCAAGTAGTTACTATTTTGCAGAAATCTCTTTTAGCTCAAAATACTCTCTTTGAAGTTCTGCATTTTCAGCCTTAAGCCTCTCTATCTCTGTTTGGAGATGGTTTTGATAATCACTCAAACCCATATAAACTTGTAATGAATTCTCTCCATAAAGAAGTAATCCAATATAAACACCAATACTCAAAACTAAAATAAGAAGCAGAGAGAACTTTGAAAATGATAGACCAAGGTATCTCTGTATGATACTCTGTTTATCTTCATATTGCTCAAAAAGTTCCTCTTTACTCATAATAGCTCTTAGTTAAAAAGCTCTGAACCTAAATATTCACCATAAACCACTTCGTTCTCAATCTCTAATAGGCGATTATATTTAGCTGTTCTCTCTCCTCTTGCTGTTGAGCCTGTCTTTATTTCGCCACAATTAAGTGCAACTGCAAAATCAGCGATAAAGGCATCTTCACTCTCCCCTGAACGATGGCTCATAACACATTTATAACCATTTCTTTGAGCGAGACGAACTGTCTGCATAGTCTCACTCACTGATCCGATTTGGTTTGGCTTGATAAGAATTGAGTTTGCAATGCCTTTTTTAATGCCTTCATTTAAGATAGTAGCATTTGTTACAAAAAGGTCATCTCCTACAAGCTGAACTCTATCGCCTAATTTTTCGGTAAGTAGTTTCCAGCCATCCCAGTCATCTTCGCTCAAGCCATCCTCAATAGAGACAATTGGATACTTGTTGCATAAATCTACATAATAATCAACAAGCTCAGCAGAGGTAACTGTTCTGTTTTCGCTATCAAGTCTATAACCACCATCAGATACAAGTTCAGAAGCGGCAACATCAAGTGCGATTGCCATCTGTTCACCCGCTTTATATCCAGCTTTTTCAATTGCTTGCATTATTATCTGAATTGGTTCTTCATTTGAAGATAAATCTGGTGCAAAACCACCCTCATCACCAAGTGCCGTATTGTGTTTTTTAGATTTTAAAATTGCTTTTAAATTATGATAAACCTCAGCGCTTGCTTGAAGTGAAGTTGCAAAATCTTCAAATCCTACTGGCATAATCATATACTCTTGAAAATCTACTGAGTTGTCGGCATGACTTCCGCCATTGATAATGTTTAACATAGGTGTTGGTATAACCATAGCATTAGCACCACCTAAATAACGATAAAGAGGGATTCCTAGACTTTTTGCAGCAGCACGTGCAACTGCCATAGAGACGCCAAGAACAGCGTTTGCTCCCAAGTTTCCGTAGTTGTCAGTTCCATCTAACTCTTTCATGGTTGCATCAATTACAGCTTGATTAAACGGTGAGAGTCCTATTAGGGCATCAGAAATTTGAGCGTTTACATTTTCTACAGCTTTTAAAACACCTTTGCCCATATATCTGCTTCCGCCATCACGTAGTTCAAGTGCTTCACGTTTTCCAGTGCTTGCACCTGATGGTACGATTGCGCTCTCTTTTGTTCCATCGCTTAATTCTACCGTCGTTTTTACTGTTGGGTTTCCGCGAGAATCCATTACTTCAATCGCACTTACATTATCAATAAACATCTTCTAACCACCTCTTTTGTATTAAGTATATTATTTTATCATTTTTTTATAGTGAATTTATAAATCGACATCTTCTATATCTAAGCTGTCCATTGTCATAAGATCACCTAAGCCCATAGCTGCTTTAATCTTCTCTTCAATTTCATGTGCCAACACTTTGTCTTCCATAAACTTAGCTTTAACATTTTCGCGACCTTGACCTAGCTTTGTCTCTCCATAAGAGAACCAAGCGCCACTTTTGTCAATGATATCAAGTTTTACGCCATAGTCAACAAGTTCACCCTCTTTTGAGATTCCCTCTCCAAACATTATATCAAACTCTGCTTGACGAAACGGAGGAGCAACTTTATTTTTTATAACCTTTGCTTTTACACGATTACCAATCTGACTCTCACCCTGCTTAAGCGATGCAATACGTCTGACATCAATACGAACAGAAGCGTAAAACTTTAGAGCATTTCCGCCTGTTGTAGTCTCAGGAGAGCCATATCCCATCATTCCTATTTTCATACGAATCTGGTTTATGAAGATAACTGTACAGTTCATCTTATGAAGTATGCCTGTTAATTTACGAAGTGCTTTTGACATTAGTCTTGCTTGAACACCAACGTTTTGGTCGGACATTTCGCCCTCTATTTCAGATTTTGGAGTAAGAGCTGCAACAGAGTCAATTACTATGAGGTCTATTGCGCCACTTCTTGCAATAGTCTCAACAATATCTAGTGCTTGCTCGCCATAATCTGGTTGTGATACAAGAAGATTATCAACATCAACACCTAGATTTTTAGCATACCCAACATCAAGTGCATGTTCTGCGTCTATAAAAGCACAAACTCCGCCAGCTTTTTGGCACTCTGCTGTTATTTGAAGAGCTAAAGTTGTTTTACCAGAACTCTCAGGTCCATATATCTCAACAACTCTACCTTGTGGTATTCCACCTATTCCAAGAGCTAAATCAAGTCCAAGAGAACCTGTACTAATTGACTCTATTGGCATTATCTCTTTATCGCCAAGTCTCATAAGAGCGCCTTTGCCAAATGCCTTATCAATCTGTTTCATCGCCAAGTCTAGTGATTTTTGTTTATTTGCGTCCATTTTAGGCTCACTTTATAGTAAATTTAGACTTATTATATGACAATTGAACTCTTTTACTAAAAAATATTGCAAATTGTCATATTAATTTTTTTTATGTAGAAAAAACTTGCATAACTTAATGTGATTTTACCTTTTTTTTGTTAAAACATTGTTTATTGTGTACAATAACAGATTAATATCTCTTCGTAATAAGGTTATAAATTGATATCAAAAAAAGAGCTTAACTTTTTTTCACCCAAACCTCTAATTTTAATATCAATTATTTGGTTAGTTGTCGGTTTCATTTTTATAACCTCTAAAGTAGAAACTCTAAAGAGTGAAAAATATCAAAATTTAACTACAGAAGCGCATGACAAACTAAAAACACTTATTAATGAGAAAAAAGAGGCTCTTTTGTTTGTAACGCTCCCTTTGGCAAACGATATACTAATCAAAGAGGCTCTGGCAAAAAGAAATATACAGAGATTAAATCTACTCAAATTTTCAGACAATCTAAGTAAAAACACATCTTTAAAAGGAACTTGGTTTCAACTTATATCCTCAGATGGTAAAAGTTTTTATAGAAGCTGGATAGACAAGAGAGATGATGACCTCTCCCTTATACGAGATGATGTAGCAGAGATGATAAGAAATCCACATGTAATATCTTCAATCAGTGCTGGCATCTTTGATATAACTTTCAAATCTATGGTGCCAATTTATAAAAACGATAATTTTATTGGCTCAATTGAAGCTATTTCTAACTTTGATTCAATAGATCTAAAAATGAGAGATGCTGGGTATGAAATCATCTTTTTAGCAGATAAGAAGTACAAAAAGCTCTTGATTGAACCATCAAAAAAGACATTTATCTCAGATTACTATGTAGCAAATTCAAACTATAATAAAGAGCACTTTGAGATTGTAAAAACTAAAGGTATAACTCATTTTCTAAATGAGATGCCCTTTCATGTAAATGAGGAGAAAAATAAGCTTATAAGTACTTATCATCTTATGGGAGTTGATGATAAAGAGATTGCTTATTTTATTATATTTCAAGATTTAGACGCTATTGATTTTAGCTCTATCTCCAGAGTAAGGGATAGTTTGATTTTCTTTTTATTCTCGTTTTTTGTTTTCTTGATTTTACTCTCCTTCTACATCTATTTTACAAATGAGAGAAGAGAGATACAACAAAGAAATATAAATTTACAAAAAAAAGTTCAAACAGCGGCTAATGAGCTTGAACATCTATCTCGTCATGACCATCTAACAAATCTTCCAAATAAAACGTTACTTATAGATAGGCTAGAGCATAGCATAAACGTAGCAAGCAAAAATGGACAAAAAGTATCAATTCTATTTTTGGACCTTGATAGATTTAAAGAGATAAATGATACTTATAATCATGAAGTAGGCGATAAACTTCTACAAGATATCTCTAGAAGATTAAAAAAATTAATAAAAGAAGAAGACACTATCGGAAGATTTGGCGGCGATGAGTTTATTATCATACTAAATAATTCAAACGAGACACAAACAGTTGAAGTTGTGACAAATATCATGAGTGCTATGAGTGAACCTTTTAACGTAAATAAGGTTAAACTTCATACAACTTTTAGCATTGGTATAAGTATTTTTCCTGATGATGGAAATAGTAGAGATATCTTAATTAGAAATGCTGATACCGCCATGTACGAGGCGAAGAGTAACGGTAAAAATAGATACCAATTTTATGACAAAAAAATGACAGAGCTGGCTTTTGAGAGAACTACTCTTGAGAGCAACCTAAGAAAAGCAATTCAAAACGAAGAGTTTGAGGTCTATTTTCAGCCAAAGATAGACGCTAGAGTTGATAAAGTTATAGGTCTTGAAGCACTAATTCGTTGGAATCATCCAGAGCTCGGACTTATTCCACCAGTGAAATTTATCCCTTTTGCAGAAAATATTGGACTTATTATAGAGATAGATAGATGGATGATGAGAGAGGCTGCTGCACAAGTTCTCTTATGGAAAAAAGAGAATATTGTGTGCGGAAAGCTCTCTATAAACGTATCAGCAAAACAGTTAGAAGACGATAATTATGTAGAGTTTTTAAGTCAAAAAATAAACGACATAGGAATTGACCCTAAAGATTTAGAGATAGAGATAACAGAGGGGCTAATTATGAAACACAGCCTACATGTAACATCTACACTCAATGCTATTCGAGAGCTTGGGATATCTATCTCTGTTGATGATTTTGGAACGGGTTACTCATCGCTGTCGTACCTAAAACGTCTTCCGATAGATAAATTAAAAATTGATCGCAGTTTTGTAAAAGATTTACCACATGATAAAGATGATATTGCAATTGTTAAAACAATTATTGCTCTAGCGAATAATCTCTCCTTAGAGCTAATTGCTGAGGGTGTAGAGACTAAAGAGCAGAGAGATTTTCTTCTAAGTGAGGGTTGCCATAATATTCAAGGTTACTTCTACTCTAAACCCTTAAAAGTGAATGAATGTAGGGAGTTTTTACTCAATTACATGTAGAATTTATGCTTATTTAGTTAAAATCAAGTTTACGTTTTAATCTCTTAGAGGATGGTATAGATACTTTGAAAAAGACGCTTATTGCTCACTCACCAGATGCTGATGATATCTTTATGTACTACGCTATAAAGTTTGGCTGGGTTGATATGGAGGGCGTTATATTTGATAATATAGCTGAGGACATTCAAACACTTAATGAAAAAGCTCTTGATGGAGTTTATGAGATAGTAGCTATCAGTTTTGCTCTGTATCCTCACATAAGAGACGATTATGCCTTGCTTAAAACTGCTGTTAGTTTTGGGGATGGATACGGACCAAAGGTTATAAAAAGAAAGGGTGTGACCCTAAAGCGTAATTTCAAAGTTGCTCTTAGTGGAGAACACACAACAAATGCTATGCTCTTTCGTATAGCCTATCCAGATGCACGAATAACTTATATGAACTTTTTAGATATAGAACAAGCTGTAATAGAGGGCAAAGTTGACGCTGGAGTACTTATTCATGAGAGTATTTTAACTTACAACAGCGAGCTTGAAGTTGAGCGTGAAATGTGGGATATCTGGCAAGAACTCTCAGGTGGAGGTCTGCCACTTCCTCTTGGCGGAATGGCGATTAGCCGCTCTATACCATTAAATAAATCTATTGCGTATGAAGAGACTCTAACAAAAGCTGTACATATAGCAAGAGAGCACAAACATAAGCTCTCCCAAATGCTCCTAGAGAGATCTTTGGTGCGAATAGATGCACCAACATTAGATAAGTATCTTGAGCTATATGCCAATGATGACTCTATTGCGTTAAATGCTATGCAGTACAAAGCAATAAACAAACTCTTTGAGATTGGATATAAAAGCGGTTTCTATAATACACCTATAAGTGTTGAAGATTTTATGATACCTAGTGAATATAAAAACTTGAGAAACTCATAATGGAGGCAAAGCTAATTACTCTTGGCATTGACACTTTTAAAGTAGCTCTTATGCTAGCTCTTCCAGGGCTTTTAGTCGGTATGTTTATCGGTTTGGCAGTTAGTATATTTCAAGCTACAACTCAAATCAATGAGATGACTCTTAGTTTTATCCCAAAAATTGTCGGTGTAGCTATTGTAATTATTTTAACTATGCCTTGGATGTTAAATGTAATGATAGACTTCACAACAGAAGTGTTTAATATGATGCCAACCTTTGTAGAATAATGAAAAAACAGAGTATTAACTTCTCTAAATTTTCTTCAATAAAAATTGGTGGCTCTTTTGATGTCTCTATTTTAGAAGATTGTTCCACCCCCTATGAAGATAGCTACTTAATTGGCTCATGTAACAATATTTTAGTAGGCACAAATCCCCCTCCTCTTCTTAAACTCTCTAAAAAATATGATTTTATTAAGATTGAAAATAACACTCTTAAAATTGGGGCTGCAACTCCATCTGGTAAAATTGCCTCCTTTTGTAAAAAAAACAATATAGCAAACTTTGAGTTTCTCTCGCATCTTCCTGGAACACTCGGCGGACTGGTCTTTATGAACGCTGGGCTAAAAGAGTACGAAATTTTTAACAACCTTATCTCTATCACTACATGTAAGGGCGATTTTTTAAAAGATGAAATAGAGTATGGCTATAGATTTACAAATATAAAAAGCCCTATTTTAGAAGCTACATTTGAGTTAGAGAGTGGATTTTTAAAAGAGAGGGTAGAACTATTTAAAAAAATGCGCCAAAATCAACCATCAACTCCAAGTGCTGGAAGTTGCTTTAAAAATCCAAAAGGCGATTATGCTGGCAGACTAATTGAAGCAGTTGGATTAAAGGGTTTAAGCGTTGGTGCTATGGAGTTTAGCAAAGAGCATGCAAACTTTTTAGTAAATCATGGAGATGCTACATTTGATGATGCAATCTACCTTATACAAGAGGCACAAAGAAGAGTTTTAAATGAGTTTGGAATTTGGCTTGAGTGCGAAATAGTGATTTTAGATATTAGATATATGATGGAATTTAAAACACCAAACTAGAGTGTTTGATGTTTTAAAAAAATTATATAGGAAGAACTCTGATTTTTTTAGATAGTTTCTCTTTTAGTGTTGCTTCTATAGCATAGAGAGTTCCTGTTGCAGAACTTGCACAACCATTACATGCACCTAAATATCTGATATAAACATCTATATACTCATCGCTTGTTTTTACATCGATAACTTCCATATTTCCGCCATCCATAATTAAAAACTGACGAACATTCTCATCTACAACAGCATCTATTGCTTTGATTTTTTGCACTAAAGTCATTGCTTCAAAGCTTCCGCTACCTCCTGCATCTGCTGCAGCTTTCATCTTCTCTTCATCCATCTCACGACGAGTATCGGCTAAAATATCCACTAAATAGTACTCCCTTTTTTCATGTCCACCAGGTCTTATACAACTCTTACAAAAGCCGCCTGCTTTTGTGTAGTCTGTTATCTGCTCGATTGTTGTTAAATCATTTAATCTGATTACCTCTTGGAGAGTTTTTAAGCTAACACGAGCACACTCGCAAACTATAATCTCCTCCTCAAAACTCTCAGAATCAACTCCAAGATAAAGAGATGCTGCTTTTTTTATAACATCATAAGCCATAACAGAACAGTGCATTTTTTGTGGTGGAACAGCCGGAATCTCAGGGCTATCTCTAAGAGCAAATTCAACATCAATATTTGTAATTTTTACAGCCTCTTGAACCTTTTTTCCAATACAGAGTTCAGTCATGATGTCAGAGCTAGCTATCGCTGTTCCACATCCAAAACTCTTAAATTTAGAGTTAACAATAATATCTGTCTTTGGATCAACTTCCCAGTAAAGACGTACAGCATCCCCACAACTCTCAGCACCAAAATCAGCAACAATAAGTTTGTTGCCATGAGAAAGAGCTTCAGCTTCAGTTATCTCACCTTGATGATTTGGGTTGTTCATAAGAGTTGTTACTTTATTTGAGTAAGCATCCCATAAAGAAGCGCCCAATAAATCATTTTTTGCCATAATATAATCCTTTAATATATTTCATAAATTCAAGGAGACTTTTTTCCCTGATTTGTACGCAAAAGGAACTAGTCCCTTTTGCTCCGCTAGCCGCTACGTCACTGAAGCTTGACACGAAAGTGTCAGATTGTTTTTAACTAATGTGATTAATGGAAATGTAATTCACACTCTTTTGACTCTCCGCCAGGAGTTGGTCCTACTTTTGCAAATGAGCTAGATATCGCTCGTAAGCGTTCAACTGATTTTTTGAAGTGAGTTATTGCGTAATCAATCTCACTATCTGTTGTAAAGCGACTAAGACTTAATCTTATGCCTGTGTGGGCAAGTTCATTGTCCGCTCCAATTGCTAGCATTACAGTATTTGCTTGAAGATCTTCACTAGCACATGCACTTCCTGTTGAAGCGCCAATCTGCCCATTATTTAAATCCCAAAGCATCCCCTCGCCCTCAACACCTTTTATAGATATTAAAATTGTATTTGGCGTTCTATGCTCACGATCTCCGATTACGAAAGTATCACTAAGTTCTAAAAGAGCATCCTCAAGACGATCTCTTTTTGCTCTAATTGATGCCATTTTCTCCTCTATATTTTCGGTAGCTAGCTCTATCGCCTTGCCCATAGCTACAATATATGGAACATTTAGCGTTCCTGAACGGCGACCGCCCATATGTTCACCACCGTTTAAAAGCGGAGACAACGGTTGTGAGTTTTTGATGTACAAAGCTCCAATCCCTTTTGGACCATGGAACTTATGTGCGCTCATTGAGAGAAAATCTACATGAATATCTTGCAAATCAACTGGAATTTTACCAACTGCTTGAACAGCGTCAGAGTGAAACAGAACACCTCTCTCTTTGCAAATCTCGCCAATTTCTTTTATAGGATTTATCATTCCTGTCTCGTTTGAAGCCCACATTATTGAGACTAGAGCAGTTTTGTCAGTTATAAAACTCTTAACTACATGTGCTTCTACTATGCCCTGAGAGTTAACTGGCAAATATGTAACTTTTACACCATCTTCTTCTAAAGCTTTACATGCAGAATAAACAGACGGGTGCTCAACCTCTGTAGTAATAATGTGGTTTTTATCGCCATTTACGATATAGTCTCTATATATTGATTTTAAAACCCAGTTGTTTGACTCTGTTGCGCATGACGTAAAAACTATATCATCGCTATCTCTTGCATTTACTGCTTTATAAACCCGATCTATCGCTTTGGCGATTGCAGGATGAGATGCTGTACCAAACTTGTGAAGCGAATTTGGATTTCCATATATATCGCTGAAAAATGGCATCATCTCTTCAACAACTAATGGATCTACCATCGTTGTTGCATTATTATCTAAGTAAACTTTCATATTTTACCTTACTTTATTTAGTTTTTTTTAATTAAGACAAATTTTGTCTTCTTTGTATTTGTTATCATAATAGGTTTGTTATTACGATATGCTTAAATAGAATTATACTTATACATCATTTAAGCTATAATTATAGTTAATAAAAAAACTAGGAACAGTTCATGTGCAATTTTAACCAACAAAATGATGAAACAAAAGCATTTATACATCTGCTTATAACAAAATGTGCTCAAAGTGTCGGTGGAGCAAACTTTCTTTTAGGTTTAGTAGAAGCGATAAAGGAGAAAAAGCCTAACGCTTTGATAGATAGTGCATGTAAAGTTGACTCAAAAGAGCTTAAAATCAGTTGGAATAAAATAGTTTTCAAAGATAAATTTGACGTTTTAGAAGATGCTTTGCGTTCACACAAAAGCTCAGAGAGTAAAAATTTTAATATACTTGATAATGAGAGTCAAAAAAAGAGAAAGAAAATTTTAAATATGGTTAAAACGCTTGCACCTCTTGAGTTTAAAGTTATCACAAAGGGTGCTCTTAGTGAAGAAGGATTTGATTTTAAAATATTTGAAACGTTAAATGAAGATTCTGTAACTATAAATCCTATCTTCTCAGCACTCTTTTTTTGCTCAACTGAGTACTTTAAAAAAGCCCTTAAATATGAAATTTAAAGAGAGATTTCTCTAAACTCTGAGGGTTTTAAATCCTCTACACTAAAATCTCCAAAACTAGCTCTATGTAGTGCTGTAACTCTATTTCCAACAGAAGCAAACATTCTCTTTACTTGATGATATCTCCCCTCACAAATTTCCACTCTTACATGTATGGGTCCAATCACCTCCATTTTGGCTGGTAGTAGAGGTTTTTTCTCGCCATTTAAGAGAAGCTCTCCGCTTGCAAAAATCTCTGCCTCATCTCCTCTTAAAGCTTGTGCGAGCGTTACCTCATATATTTTTGTAACTTCACTCTTAGGGCTTGTTAGCTTATGATTTAAAGCACCATCATCACTAAGTAAAATTGCACCTGTTGTATCTATGTCGAGTCTGCCAATTGTTGATACTTTTGGATTTCTTCTTTGCCATCTTGGTGGAAGAAGTGAGTATATAAGCACGCCAGAATCGCTATGTGAGCAGACAACACCATGAGGTTTGTTCATAAGAATAACTAACCGCTCTGCATCTAAGAGCTCGCCATTTACTCTTATCTCTGAGTGGTGAACTTTTTTGGTTACATCAAAAATTCTCTCATTATAAACAGAAACATTATTTGTTGTTAAAAATCTCTTTGCTTCACTTCTTGTGCAGTATCCAAGACTTGAGAGATGTGCATCGACTCTTTTTAGGCTATTTTGCATGTATATCTTTTTTTGAAAATTGTATCTTCTATGCTATGAAAAGTATATTAAAAAGGGCTTTAACGTGGCTAGAAACTACATGTTAATAGCCACTCATATTTTTTATAATTTTTTTGCTACAAATTTATGATACAAAATTGGTAAAAGGACTAGAGTCAAAAAAGTTGATGAGACTAACCCGTTTATAACAACTATAGCTAGAGGCTTCTGTATCTCTGAGCCTGGTCCTGTTGCAAAGAGCATCGGAATAAGTCCAAGAGCTGCAATAAAAGCTGTCATTAAAACAGGTCTAAGTCTTCTTAGTGAACCTTGAATTACTAGCTCCTTTGAATCTTCTACGCTCCCTTGTAGTTTGTTAAAGTACTCTAACATCACGACTCCATTTAAAACTGCAATACCCATAAGTGCAATAAACCCAACACTCGCTGGCACGCTCATATACTCCCCAGTATAGTAAAGCCCATAAATTCCACCAATAAGAGCAAATGGTATATTTAATAAGACTAAAAAAGCTTGCAAGGAGGAGTTAAATGTTACAAAAAGTAAAATAAAAACAAGAACGATACTCAGCGGGATTACGACAGAGAGGCGCTTTGATGCTCTTTGTTGGTTTTGATACTCACCTGCGTACTCTACAAAATAGCCTTGAGGAAGTTGAAGTTTTGTATCTATCAAAGAGCTAAGCTCATTTACAAATCCTACCAAATCTCGCCCTACTACATTTGTCTGAACAAGACTCTTTCTCATGGTGTTTTCATGGTCAATCTGCACTGGACCTTGTGTCATTTTAAACTCTACAAGCTCATTAATCTCTACACTCTGCCCACTACCCAGCACATATTGTAAATTCATGTTCTCACTCATGCTTGTTTGAAGAATTTTATCTCCTTTTATCATCAAAGGAATGCGTCTTAAATCTTCTTGGATGATTCCAACTTCTATTCCATCAACGCTGGCTTTTAGGTAGTTTGAGAGTTCATCTTTGTTTACTCCAAGTCTTGCCATTGCTTCATCTTTAAACTCAATTTCCCAGTAGGCAACTCCTTCATTAGCTTTTTTATAGACATCGCTACTGCCTTTGATAGATTCTGTTATTTTGACTACTTCTTTTGCTATCTCTTCTAATTTTCCTGTGTCACCACCATAGATATTTACAACTATATCTCCTCTTGAGCCACTAAGCATTTCAGACACTCTCATAGCTATAGGCTGAGTGAAGCTGTACTCAATACCTACAAACTCGTCTAAAATCCTTCTAAACTCATCAAGAAGCCACTCATTTGATGGCACTCTCCACTCATCTTTTGGTTTTAAGACTAAAAAAGTATCTGTATCATTTAAGCCCATGGGATCTAGTCCTATCTCATCACTTCCGCCACGAGCTACTATGGAGAGAACCTCTGGGACTTCTCTCATAATGGCTTGTTGTATTTTCAAGTCAATATCACGACTCGCCTCAAGTGAGATAGAGGGGTTTTTCTCTATACCGATGATGACATTTCCCTCATCAAGAGATGGCATGAAAGTCTTTCCAACCCCCACGTAAGCTACAACTGCCGCTATCCATAAAATCCCGACCGCCACAAAGAGGCTATTTTGATGAGAGAGTGAAAATCTCAAAATCTTCTCATATCGCTTCTCTAAAAAAACCATCAAAGCAACTGGTTTTTGTGGAGCTTTTTTTAGTACATAAAAACTCACAACAGGTATAAAAGTAAGAGCAAGTATTAACGACGAAGTAAGTGCAAATACTATGCTCAGAGCAACTGGAACAAAGAGTTTTCCCTCTAAACCCTCTAACGTTAGCAGTGGTAGAAAAACTATGATGATGATTAAAATCCCAGTAAAAACTGGAGTTGCAACCTCTTTTGCCGAGCTCATAACCACACTTAGTTTTGAATCATCTTTATACTTTTCATCATGTAAATGCTCTGCAATGTTCTCAACCATAACAACCCCAGCATCCACTAACATTCCAATAGCAATTGCGAGTCCTCCAAGACTCATAAGATTTGCACTGATACCAAAATAACTCATAGCAATAAAAGTCATCATAGCGGCAAATGGTAAAATTATCGCTACACTAAAAGCTGATGCGAAACTCCCCAAAAACAGATACAAAACTATAATAATAAGTGCCATAGCCTCCAGGAGTGCCTTTGTAACTGTATTTATAGCTTTTGAAACTAAATCTGAGCGGTCATAAAAGATATTTATTGTTGTACCTTTTGGCAGCTCTTTTTCTATGCTTTTGAGTTCAGCTTTTACTCTTTTTAAAACTCCTGAAGTATCAACTCCCTTTCGTGAGAGAATTAAGCCCTCAACCGCCTCTTCTTTGCCATCTTTTGTTACAAACCCACCTCTTGTGAGTGAACCTATATTTACCTCGGCAATATCGCTAATTCTGACATCTCTTGCATCTTCATTTTTTATAATAAGGGTTGAGATATCTTCGAGATTTTTAAGTCTTCCCTCAGTTCTTATGAAAAGGCTCTGCTCACCTATAGAGAGTCTTCCGACACCCTCATTTTTGTTATTTTTACTAAGAGCACTTTGAAGCATATCCACTGTGATTTTATATAACTTCATCTTTGCAAAGTCAGGAGTCACCTCATAGGTTTTTACATATCCACCCAAAGCGTTTGTATCTGCAACTCCATCAATAGAGCGGATTCTTTTGTTTATAACCCAATCAAGAAGTGTCCTCTTTTGCATCAAATCAAGCGTATCGGACTCTATCGTAAACATCAAAACTTCACCAAGAGGTGTAGTGATGGGAGCAAGCCCGCCTGAAACATTCTCTGGTAGAGTATCTTTGACTTCACTAAGTCTTTGTGCTACTTGCTGTCTTGCCCAGTAGATATCAACCCCATCTTCAAAATCAATAGTGATATCGCAAATTCCGTACTTTGCAAGCGAGCGCACTATAAGTTGTTTTGGAATACTTTGAAGATTCTGCTCAACTGGAATCATTACGCGAGACTCCATCTCAGCGGGTGTCATTCCTGAAGATTTTAGTATGATTTTTACTTGTGTTGGTGCCACATCTGGATAAGCATCTACTGGTAACTTTAACATAGAAGATGCCCCAAAAATAAAAACTGCCATAGCCACCAAAAGAGTTAAAAATCTTTGAGAGAGTACAAAATTTATTAGTTTCTCACTCATCTAAATGCTCCAAAGCACTAAGGAGTGCGGAAGTTGAACTTGAAACAACTTCATCACTCTCACTTAAGTGCGCTTGTATAACATAGCTCTGAGGGCTCTCTTTGAGTATCAAAACGCTGAGCGGCTCATATCCATTTGAGACTTTTTTAAAGATTAATGCCCTGTTTTGCTCGTAAACTAAAGCGCTCTTAGCAATTTCAAATGCACCCTCTACGCTCTTTTTTATCTTTGCAAAATAGACTCTATTTATCATTACATCTTTTGCATCTTCTATGATTGCTCTAACGCCAATGGATTGTGTCTCTTCATCTGCTATATTTGAGATGGCTACGATTTTAGCGCTTTTGTCTTCAAAGTAGCATCTATCTCCAAGAGCTATATTTTTTGCAATATCAATAGGTACATGTAACTCCAAATATCTCTTAGAATCAGCAAAAATTTTCATCATAGTTTTGCTTGAGTCCACCTTCTCTCCGACATTAACATCTATTGAATCTACTAGAGCGTCTCTTGGTGCTAAGATAGTTATTGACTCTATAAGTTTATGCGTTTCTCTTACTCTCTTTAGCATTGAAGTATCAAAGCCACTTATAAGAAGTTCACCCTCACTTAACTTTACCCTTATCTCAGAGTTTAGTCTCTCCTTTTGTGATGCAAATAGATTTTTTTGTGAGATGATGCCCTCATGATAGAGTTTTTCATCTCTTTGATAATTTTTAAGCGAGTTTTCACTCTCTAAGAGAGCGTTGATATAATCTTTTTGAAGGTTTAAAAGCTCACTGCTTCTTATTGAGAGAAGCTTATCTCCTCTCTTTACATGTAGTAACTTTGTAACAAATATATCTGTAACAACCGAGTCAACTGCCAGCCCGATAGATATGATATCTTTTGCATCTAAAGTAACTTTTGCATTGTATGCCCCAAACTCTATACTTGTTGCTTTTTTAACCTTTGTAGTTTTGATACCTAAATCATCTTGCTGTTTTTGGCTCATCTCAATAGTTGCAAAAAGGCTCAAACAAGCAACACTTAATAGTAATAATATTTTCATAATTTTCCTCTCATATCAGCTTTTTTATAAAATTCAAAAAGCTCATTATAATAATCTTTTTTTATCTCTTGAAGCTCTATCGTTGTATTTGAATATGACCTTGTAGCATCAAGAAACTCTAAAACACTACTATGCCCCTCATGTAGAGATTTTTTAGCCAAATCTTTTAACTCCAAACTCATGGGCAAAATCTCCTCATCAAGCAAAACAAACTCCTCATAAAGAGTTCTTAATTTTTTCTTCGATGCCATAAGAGAGTTTTGTATCTCGATTGTGAGCGCATCTTTTTTGGCAAGGAGTGAAGCACTTTTATGTAGATATTCAGCTCTTTGTGTCTGGGCTTTTGAACTTAGAAAATCAAGTGGAATATTGAGTCCAAATGTATAACGATTAGCACTTAGCTCTTTTTCATAAAGTAGCTCATAACTAATAGCGCTTAGTGCTGAATTGTGTAAATCATAAAAAGATTTAGCCTCTTTTTGCTCATAAGAGAGCTCTTTTATGAGAGAATGTTCATCAACTCTCCCTAACTCTATCTCTTTTGTAATTTTCATCAAATCATTACACTCTAAATCTCGTATTTCAAGGCTCTCAACTGCCTCTTGAAGATTTGAGAGTTCTGATATATACTCTCTTTTATAAGTCTCTACTCTCTGCTTTGTTTTTGCTAAGTCTAACTTATTAAAAAGTAGCTCTTTTTTTGAAATCTCTCCAAATTCATAAGCTTTGCGTAGTTTAGAAAAACTCTCACTCTGCTCATCATAAACTCTTTGCAAAGATTGACTCATCTCTTTTGATGCACATGCTTGATGATATATTTTTTCTATATCAAGAGTCAAAACATCAATAGCATAAACTGCACCTTGCTCTATTGCTCTACTCTTTGCTTCTACCGCCGCATATTTGTTGCTGTTTGCAAAAGGGTGTGCTATTTCTTGAGAGACGCCAATGGCGTACTCTGAACCTTTATTGCCACTCTCATCAGCGTGAGATATATTTAACCCTAAATATGGTGCATCATAACTATTTATTAGCTCTGCGTGAGCAATATCTGATTTAGTCTGCTCTTTCATTGAAGTTACTCTTTTGCTCTTTTTAAATGCTTCTGTTATCTCGCTTAGATTTTGCGCAAATAAATTTATAGAGACAAAAATGAGTAAAAATATTTTTACTTTCATAGTTTTACCTTTTTTAAAATTTTTAGTTTATAAAAAAAGTTATGAGAGAGGGGGTCTTTGCAAAACAGGATTTATATTTGAGCTTAGGCTAATAATCATGTTTGAAGGTGGGGTGTCTAGGAGTTTTGTCTCTATAAAAAGAGTCTCTTGGAGGTTAACGTTAAAGATGTTGTGGATGGTGTCATGAATCTTGATTTGCATCTCTGCTTTGTCGCAGACTTTATAACTAACTTCGCATCTTGTATCTTGATGGATATCCTGCACAACATAGTCATGCACTATAAAAAAAGCAAAAGTAATAAGTAGTAAAGCTACAACCCTGTTTTTAATCATCTTCATAATGGGACAATTTTACACAAAAATCTATTATAAGAGTGTTAAGATTTAAAGCTAAATAAAAGATTTCTGTTTTAACGTTTTTTAAATAGATAGTCCTTTTTTATTATCAAACACACTCACGCAATTTCTTCCACTTTTTTTTGCCATATACAGAGCTTCATCTGCCTCATTAAGAACACTGTTTATGTCACAACCTTTTTTACCAAAACTAAGCCCTATTGATATGGTAATATTTACATGTTCACACTCAAAAATACTATTTTGAATCTCTTCTCTTATCTTCTGAGCTTTTTGTACTATATTTTCTTCTGAGATATCACTGCAGATAATTACGAACTCTTCTCCACCATAACGACACAAAATATCTGCATCTTGCGTTAGATATTTTAGTCTAAGAGCCAGAGATTTTAAAATACAATCCCCAGCCAAATGTCCTATCGTGTCGTTTATCTCTTTAAACTTATCTATATCTATAAATATGACTGCAAACATACTATTTTCTTTTTGCAAAATATTAAATTTCTCTAAAAAATCGTTTAAATAATGGCGATTATAAAGCCCTGTTAATCCATCTGTAAAAGCGTAATTATGAGCTTTTATATTTATTTTTTTTAAATCCTCTCTTAAGCTTAAAAACAATAATAAAGTAATTATAAGGGCAGATATTATAGAAAAAACAGCCTCTTGAATAAAAAGCATATAGGAGAAGTCACTTCTGAGTAAATCTTGGTTAATAATCAAAGTTCTTATAATTGAGAGCACTACTAATGCTACCAAAACAGTAACAGCTGTTCTTAAAATCAAACTTTTTTTCTCTTTATTGTTCATCATGACTTTATTGTCTCTTTTTTAGATTGAGTGCTTTTGAGCTCTTTGCATCTGGTATAACAAAATTTTATTATTTGTAACATCTTCAAAAACCACACTTGGACTTGCACCAAAAAATTTTTTAAAAACAGAGTTCATATGTGAATAATCACTATATAGATACTCCATCTCGTTAAATCCGCAATCATCTTCTATGTAAGCGAGTACTGTCTTGCAAAACTTTGAGATATAGATAAAATTTTTAGGTGTAAATCCGATGTTTCTTTTAAATTCTCTCTCAAGTTTGCTTCTGCTGCAACTAAACTCTTCAAGAAGATGTTTTACACTTACTTCAAAACGGTATATATTTATAATCTTATCCATAACATCTTGTATGCACATGCGAGTATTGTTACATGACTTTTGGAGCCTATCTAGAGCATCATTGAGATATTTAAGTTCAGCTTCCACGCACTCATGAGTATATAACTGACTAAAATACTCATCAATTATATTCTCTTGGATTTCTAAAAAGCACTTATTTAAAATAGTTGCATCTCTATTAAAGAGTTTGTAAAATCCAATTGGCGTAAGTTCTGCCATTATTAGTGGAAGTTTTACACTTGAGGCTAAGCTCTTATCGTAGAGTTTAAATTTTTTTATCTTGTTATTTTTAATGCTGATGGAGTAGTTTTTTGGAATATGAAATCTTTTATCCTCATTATAAATTTTGATATATCCATCAAACCCTCTATTAAATATTATAAAGTTACACCCATTTGGTAAAAACAGTAACTTTTCTATGCCCTCTAAAGAAGTCACTACAACATACTGTCTAACTACATCTTTCAGCTCTATTGCTGAAGGAAAAACATCATATATCATATTACTACCATTGTTTAATTTATGGTTAATAATATCCCTATTGTTGAATCTTTCCCTTGTATTAAATCGTCAAAAGTACTTATTTAGCGCCAATTTTAATTCTTAAATGTTATAATCGCAAAAATTAATTATTGGTACAAAGGTATATTATGGCGCAAACTATA